>SKKR01000402.1 GCA_007123655.1 Thermomicrobiaceae bacterium | reverse complement strand
TGCGCTGTCATCGACCCACCTGAACCCGTGGAGTTCGGCGTAGAAGGGATTCAGCCGGAGCCCGCTGCGGCGCCGGTCCTGCACGCCAAAGTGGTAATCGAGCGCGAACTGGATCGTCAGTGGGTCCGTCCAGTTCGCCCGAAACAGCACGGTCAGCGCCTGGTTGAGCACGTACGTCATGTTTGGCAGAGATCCGAACGCCCGGTGCGTGGTTCCGTCCAGATCGTCAACGAGAATCGGCCGGCGCACGCCGAAAATCTCCCGGAAGTCCCGCGCATGTTGCATTTTCTGCTCGAATGTCTCGTGCGCCGGATATCGCTCGCCCGGATGTGCCTCCCGGGTATAGATGAACACTGACTGAAGGCCGCGATCGGCGAACTGCTCGACCATCTGATCCAGTGCCGGGCACGCCAGCGCGCAGTATGGTCAGGTCAGAGACCCGAACTCCAGGACCGTTACGCCGTTGCGGACCACATCGCGCAGGCTGACGCGCTCACCGGTATCCAGATCGATGAGCTGCGTATCCGGCGCCGTCGTGCCGGCATTGAGGATCTCGGGAAATCGCCGGAAGTCTTCGACATCGCTTTCAACCGGAAAGCTCCAGTAGTTATATGGTTGGTCCAATTGTGGTGTCCATTCCCTGCTGCGCCAGCCGGGCGCTGTTTCTCCGGTAACGCGCTCGCATGCGAGGTGTGATTAACAACGCTTCCGGGCTCTCATTGTTCCGGTGTTCCGCCCGTATCCGCGATCAGCTGTTCGTAGTCCCGCGGGAGCAGGACGATAAACTGCGAACCCTCGCCCTGGGCGCTCTCCACCCAGATCGATCCACCGTGTCTCGAAACAATCTGCTGTGAGATGTACAGGCCGAGACCGACCCCGCTGATCGCCCGTTGGACGGTTTCACTGCGAGCGAACGGGCGAAACAGCTGTCCCTGTTCGTCTTCGGGAATCCCTATGCCGTAATCGCGGACGGCCAGGCGCACCTGATCCGGTTCATGCTCTTCGATCAATACATCAATACTTCCTCCGTCGGGAGAGTATTTCACGGCGTTGGAGATCAGGTTGGTCAGGACTTGATCGAGCCGGTCCGGATCCCAGACTCCGGTGAGTGTGTCCGGCGTATGGAAGACGAACTCATGTTCCGGATCCGGTTCGGACGGGTGATCAAACCGGCTCGCCACGGTTCTGGCAAGTTCGACCAGATCGGTCGGTTCGGGTCGCAGCTCCAGCCCTCGTTGCTGGATCCGCGAGACGTCCAGGAGATCGGCGATCAGAGTCTCGAACCGGGAAAGCTGTTCCTGCAACTGGTCCGTGAGCCGGATAAGCCGGTCGGAGTCGAGCGCGGGCCGCCTCAACAGCCGGGAGAGGATCTGGCCGTACCCTTTTACTGTCGTAAGTGGGGTCTTTAACTCGTGCGACGCAATCGAGAGGAACTCCTCCCGGATGCGGACGGCCTCCTGTGCTTCCCGGTAAAGGCGGGCGTTGTCGATCGCCAGTGCGGCCCTCCGTGTCAGTTCCTGAGCCAGCGCGAGATCGGACGGCCCGTAGCGATGCCCGGACTCTGACGACACGAAGCTCACCACGCCGATCGTCCGCCCCCGGGCACTCAACGGCACGTACATCGAGGAATCGATGCCGATATCCCGGAGCGCGTGAAAATACTCCTCGTCGTCTTCGCTGAACAACCGGATGACGTCATCGTCTACGTCCGGAAACAACAGTGGCCGTCCGGTGCGTACCACCTGCGCTACCGGGTGGTTGCTCTCCGGATCAACCGGGTGACTCGCGGTCATCTCTCGCCCGCGCGCCTCTTTTTCCGGATCGATGTCGGCGATCTCCAGAGAGCGAATGTTGCCGTGCTCGTCGAGCATGTCGATCGCGCAGTAATCGCCGAGTTTCGGAACGGCGAGTCGGGCAACGTTGGACAGCGTTACCTCGTAATCGAGACTCGCCGACAGCTGCGCGCTCGCTTCGGCCAGAAACGCGAGTCTCCGTTCGGCGTTTTCGGCCTCCGCCCGGGCCGCCTGCTCGCGCGCGAGAAGCTGAACGCGCTCTTCTTCGACCTGCTTGCGCTCGATGTACTGGCCGATCTGGCTGCCCAGCGAGTCCATTAGCCGGAGCATCTCGTCATCACGGGCGCGTTGTCGCAGGCTGTGGAACTCGATCGCTCCAATAATCTCGTCACGTCCGATGATCGGCATTGCGGCGGTTGACATGAAGCCGCAGGCGATCGCGGCCTCACCGCGGCGGAATCTGTTCGGTTCCTGAATGTTCTCCAGCCAGCCGGACCGGCGCGCTGTCCAGACATCCCCGATGAATCCAGAGCCAGGCTCGATGCTGTAGTCGCGGCTGACAATCTCCAGTGGCGCCGCGGAGACGCCTTCGTTCCCCCAGCTCAACTCGATGCCCATGTGTGTGCTTCCCGGCTGGCGCGACCAGTACGCCGCCCAGTCCCAGCCCAGCCCGCGGCAGACAGCGCCAAGCACCTCTGGCATGGCATCCGTCGGGGACTCGATTTCCGCCAGAATGCGCGTCACATCGTAGCGAGTGTTGCGCCGGCGCTCGTTCCACTTCTCGCCGGTCAGATCCTGAACGTGGACCCCGTACTCCGTGTGGCCGCCTCTGGCGAGCCGGGAAACGCTGATCCGCGCCGGGAACGGCTCCCCGTTGGCCTGCAGGCAGGCAAGCTGGACTCCGCGCTCCGTCAGCGGCCCGGCATTGTTCCGGGACAGTTCCGCGAAGCTCTCCTCGAACCAGGGCCGCCACGGCGGGTGGATGATCTCTTCGAAGAGCCGCTGACCGGCAACGTCCGAGATGGTGAACTGGAACCTGTCTTCCGCGGCCAGGTTGGCGTCGATGATCAAGCCGTCACGGTCCACCGTGATGATCGGATCCGGGGT
>SKKR01000462.1 GCA_007123655.1 Thermomicrobiaceae bacterium | reverse complement strand
GGTATGGCGGCCTGGAGACTGGGCCAGGAAGATCCCGCCGTCTGGAACGAGATCTCCAGACTGACCAACCCGGCCACCCGCGTCGCTCCGGTCGAGAGCACCGACGATATGTGGTACTTCCACGAGACCGGTCACACGCTTTCAACCGTGTTTCTCGCTTACTGGCTGGACAACGGCGCGCTGCCGGTCTTCGGGTTCCCCCAGACCGAAGAGTTCCAGGAGTTCAATCTCGACACGGATCGAGAACACACGGTCCAGTATTTTGAGCGACAACGCTACGAACACCACCCGGAACACGCCGGGACTCCGTATGAAGTGCTCCTTGGCCGTCTCGGGCACGAGGACGCGTTGCGACGAGGTCTCACGAACACGGAAGCGTTCGAGCCAGAGGGACAGCAGGAAAACCCGAACTGCGTCCATTTCGAGGTCACCGGTCAGAACGCCTGTGGCATCTTTCTGGACTACTGGCAGAACCACGGACTCAATTTCGGTGATCCGGGCGTATCATTCCGCGAGTCCCTGGCGCTGTTCGGGTATCCCATCAGTCAGGAGTTCACCGACCCGGAAACCGGGCGGACCGTACAATACTTCGAGCGGGCTCGATTCGAGCACCATCCGGAGCACGCCGGCACCCGATATGAGGTTCTGTTGGGACTCCTGGGGAACGAAGAGCTGCGCGAGAAAGGCTGGATCCGATAGTGAGCACCCCGACAATCCTCGTTCTGCATGGGCCGAATCTGAACATGCTCGGGACCCGGGAACCGGGTATTTACGGAACGCAGACGCTGAACGCCATAGATGAGCAACTGCGCCAGATTGCTGCGGAATCCGGATTCAGCGTGACGTGTGTGCAGTCGAATCACGAGGGGGAACTGATCGATACGTTGCAGCAACACGCGGATTCCTGCCACGGTGTTATCATCAACCCTGGCGCGTTCACGCACTACAGCATTGCCCTGCGTGACGCGCTCGCGTCGATACGGGTTCCGGCAGTCGAAGTACACTTGAGCAATGTTCACGCGCGCGAGGAGTTCAGAAGCGTCTCTGTCACCGCGCCGGTCGTGACCGGCCAGATCGCCGGGTTCGGGCCCGAAAGCTATGCACTGGCGCTCCAGTATCTGATCAACAACGCGGAGCGCTGATCCAGAGGGGAGTCCAATGTCGGAAAGACTGGCGCGGCTGCGCGATGTCCTGCGTGAACAGGAACTGGACGCGATTGTCATCACGCACCCATCCAACCGCTTCTACCTGAGCGGCTTTCTTGCTGAAGATCACCCACCAAACGAATCCGCCGGACATCTCGTGATCAGCGCCAACCGGGCCGCCATCATTACCAGCCCGATCGAGTCGGAGAACGCCGGCAATCAGGCGCCGGACTTCGAGATCGTGCCGTTCAGCCGGGAGCGTCCGGGTCTTGCCGCGAACGCCGTTGATCTGCTGAATGTAATCGGCGCGACCCGCGTCGGATTCGAAGACTCGGCAATCCTCTACCGGGATTTCAAGACGATCAAGAAGCATATTGCGGACGGCGCCACGCTCGTGCCTGTCGGAGACGCGGTCGACAACCTCCGGGCCGTCAAAATGCCGGAGGAGCTTGAGAAACTGGCAACCGTCCTGAGGATCACGGACCAGGCGCTCGAGCGCGTACTTCCGACGATAACGGCCGGCGATACCGAAAAGGCCGTCCGATGGCGAATCGTCGACGCGTTCCGTGAACTCGGCGCGGAAGGTGAAGCGTTCCCCACGATTGTCGCGTCCGGGCCCAACGCCGCGCTTCCGCACCACCCGACCGGAGACCGTGTCATTCAGGAGGGTGAGCCAATCATCATCGACATGGGCGCCTACGCCGATGGCTATTGCGGCGACCTGACGCGAACCGTCTGGGTGGGCGAACCGGGCGAAAAACTGCGGCAGATTTACCGGGTTGTGTACGCAGCGCTCGATGCCGCGGAGGCCGGGATCAAGGCCGGGATGAGCGGGAAAGACGCCGATGCCGTTGCGCGCGACCTCATTGCCGACGCGGGATATGGCGACCAGTTCATCCACTCGCTTGGCCACGGGCTCGGCGTGCGGGTACACGAATCGCCTGCGCTCTCGCCGCGAAACAACGCCCCTCTGAAAGCCGGCAACGTCGTCACCATCGAGCCGGGTATCTACATTCCCGGATGGGGTGGGGTTCGCATCGAGGATGTGGCCGTCGTGACCAATGCTGGAAACGATGTATTCACGGCTGCGCCAAAGATAACAGTTTGATAGTCTCTGAGTCGGCATAGCGTGCCGATACCAGTGAACTCACGGAGGAACGATGATCGATACAGGTGGACTCCGCAAGGGGATAACACTCGACATGAACGGTGAGCTGGTCAAGGTCACCGATTTCCAGCACGTGAAGCAGGGACGTGGGAGCGCGTTTGTCCGCATGACGATGCGGAATCTCCGGACCGGCTCGACCACGCAGGACACGTTCAACGCCGGTACCAAGTTTCAGACCGCCCGGCTCGAGCGTCGCCATGTCCAGTTCCTCTATCAGGAAGGCGACGATTATCATCTCATGGACATCGACAGCTTCGATCAGTTCTCGCTACCGAAGGACGTTCTGGGCGACGCGGTCAACTACCTCAAAGAAAACGACACGATCGACCTGCTCACCTACCAGGAGGCGCCCGTTGACGTGGAACTGCCGGTAACGGTCAATCTGAAAGTCGTTCAGACTGACCCGGGAGCCAGGGGAGACACGGTTACCGGCGGGAGCAAACCGGCAACGCTCGAATCCGGCCTCACGATTCACGTGCCACTGTTCATCAATGAAGAGGACATCGTCAAGGTCGATACGCGCAGTGGCGAGTACCTGGAGCGCGTGACGTAGCGCAACTGGAATTCGCTCACGCAACAGGATAGGTGTAGAG
>SKKR01000169.1 GCA_007123655.1 Thermomicrobiaceae bacterium | reverse complement strand
GAGATCGTCGCGGTGATCAACAAAATTGATCTCCCGAACGCAAACCCCGATCAGGTCAAGCACGATCTGGGGCATATGGTCGGACTCCTGGAAGAGGAGATCATCTACGCGTCCGCGAAGGATGGCACCGGCGTCCCGGAGGTGCTTGAAGCAATTGTCAATCAGGTTCCGCCACCGTCCGGAGACCCGGATGCGCCGTTGCGCGCGATGATCTTCGACTCTCACTATGATGCGTACAAAGGGGTCATCGCCTACGTAAAGGTGGTCGACGGAAAGCTCAAGTCGCACGACCGGATCCGGATGATGCAGAAAGAGAAGAACGCGGAGATTCTTGACATCGGCGTTTTTCGCCCCGCAATGCTCTCTCGGGATGATCTGTCCGCCGGAGAAGTGGGATACATCGCGACTGGATTGAAGAATGTCGGCGATTGCGAAGTCGGGGATACGATTACCCTCGCCGGACAGCCGGCAGAGCGGCCGCTGGAAGGGTACCGTCCGGCCATGCCAATGGTGTTTGCCGGCCTGTTTCCTGTTGAAGGCGAAGAGTATCCGCAGCTGCGGGACGCGCTGGAGCGATTGAAGCTGAACGACGCGTCGCTTGTCTTTGAACCTGAATCGTCCGATGCGCTCGGGTTCGGGTTTCGTTGTGGCTTTCTCGGGCTACTCCACATGGAGATTATCCAGGAGCGGCTTGAACGGGAATACGATCTCGAGTTGCTCGCCACGGCGCCGAGTGTCGAGTACCAGGTAGTCAAGGACAGCGGAGAGGTGCTCGCTATTGACAATCCCTCCGAGCTTCCGAACCTTGGCGAAGTCTCGGAAATACGGGAGCCGTGGGCGGAAGTGTCGATCCTTTCCCCCTCTCAGTACATCGGCAGCCTGATGGAACTCGTTACCAGCCGCCGGGGCGAACTGGTCAACATGGAGTATCTGGACGAGCACCGGGTCCATCTTACCTTCGGTATCCCGCTGGGCGAGTTGATCGTGGATTTCTATGATCAGCTCAAGTCCCGCACACAGGGTTACGCCAGTCTGGATTACCACGTGACCGGGTACCAGGCATCGAACCTGGTCAAGCTCGACCTGCTCGTCAATGGTCAACCTGTTGACGCGCTCTCCTTGATCACCCATCGTGATGATGCCTACTATCGCGGGAGAGATCTGGTCCAGCGCCTGCGAGAACTGATTCCACGGCAGATGTTCGACGTGCCAATCCAGGCGTCGATCGGAAGTCGGATCATTGCCCGCGAGACAGTCAAGGCGATGCGCAAGAACGTCCTCTCGAAATGCTACGGCGGCGACGTGACCCGAAAACGAAAGTTGCTCGAACGCCAGAAAGAGGGCAAGCAGCGCATGAAGATGGTTGGAAGCGTTGAGATTCCTCAGGAAGCGTTCCTGGCTGTGCTCAGCATGAACGGTTCGTCGAAAGAGATGAGCAAAACGTGACCCGGCGGTCACTGCAGGTCACGGTTGTCGCCGCGGAGCATGCCGATGATCTTCCCGAGGTGCCGAACGTCTGGCGTTTCGCTCCGCACCAGCGTTCAGGTCGTGATGTCACTACCCCGATAAACAGTCTCGACGACCTCTGGAACGGCCCAGACGAGCAGGTCATTCACTGGCGTGAACGATTCCTCGAGCGGCTGTCGAACACTGCGGTTGATGGCCTCGTCTCCTATATAGTCTGCACTCACCCGCTCCTCGGTGATCTTACGGTGCAGCACCTTGTGGAGCTTGATGACGCTGGCGAGCTACAGCTCACTCTTTACAACGAGACGCTTCCGGACGCGTTGACTGACGCCCTGATCTACACGGCCGGTTCCACGAGCTTCGTCGATGTCCTGGAGTTGCGCGAGATCTTCGCGGGGGAACCGTACACCGGGGGATCCCTGCCATTGCACGCGAATCAGCGAGTCGTCATCACAAACGTGACCACCGGTCAGGACTGGTCATGTGTCGAGCGAGCACTACGCCGTCGCTATAGCGGGGATACGCCGCTCGTAGTTATGCCGATGCTCGAGGACGAAGATCGACGGGAGACCTCGCTCGGCGATCTCGCCGCGGAGCAGCGAGATTATCCCGCGTATGTGATCGTTCCACAGACGACCGGAGACATGTTCCAACGGACTCCGGACGAACTCCAACGTCTTGTGGCCAGGCTGCGCGCTCCGGGCGGCTGTCCCTGGGATCGAGACCAGACTCATCAGTCCCTGGTCAGAAACCTGATTGAAGAGTCGTACGAGGTGCTGGACGCGATCGAGTCCGGCAGTGCGGTGGAGCTGCGCGAGGAGCTTGGTGATTTCGTCCTTCAAGCCTGGCTCCACTGCCAGATCGCTGAAGAGTCAGGGGATTTCACTCTGGAAGACGTCCTGGGCACGCTGGCCGAGAAACTCGTACGCCGCCACCCGCATGTGTTCGCGTCCGCTCAGGCGCGTGACGCAGATGCCGTGGTCCGCACGTGGGATGAAATCAAGCAGGAGGAGCGCCGGAACTACGCGGAATCGGACAGGCAATACCCGTTGGGGACGGTTCCCACATCGCTTCCCGCACTGCTGCGAGCACAAAGCGTGATCAAGCGAGCTAGGCGAACACTCACTCCAGCCGAAGATGTGAGACGACTTTCCCATCGTGCGCTCAATGATGCCGGCCAAGACGACAACGGTCGACAGCTTACCGAGAAACTTCTCCATCTCATCGAATCTGCTCACGAGCAGGGAGTGGACCTGGAACAGTCGCTTCGGCAGTGGACTCGGGCGTTCGAGCGGGAAGTTGCCGAATCGCAGGCGTCGGGCAGCGCTCAATACTCCGAGTGAACGTGACTGGACATTTCCCCGGCAATCACGAAGAATTGGCAACTCGATAGCGGCCGTCGTACGGATCGGGAGGACCGACCATGCAAGAGACAAAGTCCCGAGTGAAACGCTCGTACACGTCATGCGGCGAGCTCAACGCGGGCAATATCGGTGACACGGTGACCATCAAGGGATGGGTCAACCGTCGCCGGGATCATGGCGGTCTCATCTTTCTCGACCTGCGCGATCGCTATGGCATCACCCAGGTGGTGGCGAACCCGGAGAACGCTCCGGAAGCCCACCGGACAGCGGAGGGCGTCCGGGGTGAGTTCGTGCTGGCCGTGACCGGGGAGGTCGGGCGGCGTCCGGAAGGCACGGAGAACCCGAACATGGCAACCGGCGAGATTGAAGTGGTCGTCTCCACGATAGACGTGCTGAACCCGTCAAAGACTCCTCCCTTTTATGTAAACGAGGAGTCGGATGTCGATGAGTCACTCCGACTGCGCTATCGATATCTCGATATCCGGCACCCGCGCATGCAACGAAACCTGCGGATCCGGCATCAGGCGGTGAAGTTCATCCGCGACTACCTGGATGACCGGGATTTTCTCGAGATTGAAACCCCGATCATGGTCAAGAGCACGCCGGAGGGAGCCAGAGACTACGTCGTCCCGAGCCGGCTATACCCCGGAGAGTTCTACGCCCTGCCGCAGTCGCCGCAGCAGCTGAAGCAGTTGCTCATGATCTCAGGGGTTGACCGTTATTACCAGATCGCCCGCTGCTTTCGCGATGAAGATCTGCGAGCCGATCGCCAGCCGGAGTTCACCCAGCTCGATCTGGAGATGTCCTTCGTGGACCGGGAGGAAGTCCTGGAGCTGACTGAAGGACTTTTCCGGGAAATGTTCAAGCAGATTGCGGAGAAACCACTTCAGCAGACGACGTTTCCCAGAATGAGCTATCACGACTCGATCCTGAGATATGGCACGGACAAGCCCGACGTGCGTTTCGGACTCGAGATCAGTGATGTCAGCCAGGTGATCCAGGACAGCGAGTTCGGCGTGTTCGCGAACACCGTCTCCTCCGGCGGGGTAGTTCGGGGCTTTGCAATTCCTGGTCGCGCTGAAATCCCCCGCTCGCAGGTTGACGCGCTGACGGAAGCCGCGCAGGGGTTCGGAGCCAAAGGGTTGGTCTGGATCGGCCTGGAGTCCGGTGAAAACGGATTGGCGGCGCGCTCTCCAATCGCAAAGTTCCTCAGTGACGGCGAAGTGCGTGGCCTTGCGGACGCCACGGGTGCGTCCGCGGGTGATCTCATGCTCTTTGTCGCTGACGCTGAAGACCGGGCGGCTGAGGTGCTTGGACGACTGCGCAACCACGTGGCTGAGCAGTACAACCTGATCGACGAGAGCGTCCACGCCTTTGTCTGGATCCTGGATTTCCCGCTGTTCGAATGGGACGAGGACGCGCAGCGTTGGGACGCAGCACATCACCCGTTCACGTCACCGATGGATGAGGACATTCCGTATCTTGACAGCGATCCGGGGCGAGTTCGGGCAAAGTCATATGATCTCGTGCTCGACGGCTATGAACTGGGGAGTGGAAGCATCCGGATCCATGATCGGAGCATCCAGAACCGGATGTTCGGCCTGCTCGGGTACAGTGAAGAGCAGGTCGAAGCGCGCTTCGGACACCTCTTACGGGCGTTCGAGTACGGTGCTCCTCCGCACGGTGGAATCGCGCCGGGAATCGACCGGACGATCATGCTGCTTGCGGGTGAACAGAACATCCGGGAAGTTATCGCGTTTCCCAAGAACCAGAGTGGACAGGATTTGCTGATGGGGGCGCCCTCGCCGATCGAGCCTGAGCAACTCGATGAACTGCACCTGCAACTCAACCTGCCACCAGAGCCGGATGAAGAAAATTCCTGAACCGGCTGCAGGATGGCGGATAACCGGCCTTTCTCGCGATGCCGTCCGCCTATTGGATCCAGCTGAGTCCTGACGGGCCATCCAGCCCATCCTCACTGAACAGGGTGCTGGAATCGGAGGCGGACGGAGTTCCGTTCGCGCCCACGTCAAACTCGATGTATGCCGCCCGGAAACTGCTACCCTCGGGGTCCAGGAACGCGATAAAGTTTCCGTCCGGGGACCATTCAGGTGCCGTGACGTCACCCTCATCGGTTAACTGAATCGCGTCGCCGCCTTCGGCGGGCATGACCCAGATGTTTGACTGGCCGTCCAGCCGCCGAACGAATGCGATCCACTCCCCGTCCGGTGACCAGCGCGGGTAGAAAGACGCCTCGTCGACGTCACCCTCGGTGAGAACCGTCAATTCCCCCGTGTTGAGATCGCAGATCTTGATGTCCATCCACCGATTCAGATCCGCCGGACCGCTCGATCGCTGCGCAAACACGACCTGTGACCCATCCGGCGAAAAATCAGGCCTTTCCACGTTGTCGTAGGTGCGTTGGGAACAGGGAACGCGCCACGGGTCGGTGTCAACGCTGCTGCGGTGCCAGAGAAAATTCTTGTCCGTTCCAACATCGCTAACGTAGGCGAGCGCGGTACCGGCCGGAGAGAACACCGGATCCATTGCCCAGGCCACCTGGCTCAGGTAATCCGGGGTACCCGGAGTGAAACCCGGCTGGTTTCCAGTGACGTTTCGCATCTCGCCCGTGTTGATGTTCGCAAGAATCAGATCAGAGTACGCGTCGCCGGTTCGCACGAACATGTACTGCGTTCTGTTGCTGGACCAGGCCGGCGAACTCGCGTCGCCAACGTCAGTAATGCGCTCGGATGACGATCCGTTCCACATATGAATGTCACCGTCTGCCGCGAAGAGAATCCGACCCTCCGGCTCGGACCCGATCTGCACTCTGGGGTCGGCCTCGGAGTCCATCTCGCCACAGCCGGCGAGAACGAGCGTTATGAGAACGCCGAAAACGAACGCATAACTGTATGAGCGTCTCGTGGTCACTCGCTTCCTTCCCTACTCCCGATCTGCTTCGTGAAATCCTCGGCGCCTGAGTGCATCTGACACTTCTAAGGCCTCGTTCCACGGAACGCGAAGATCACCGTAAATCATACACGTTTCGTGACCTTTTCCGGCCAGCAAGACGGTGTCTCCCGGTTGCGCCGAATCGATCGCCAGTTCGATCGCATCCCGACGGTTTTCGACGATCACGAAGTCCACGCTTTGTTTTCCGCCCGCGGACTCGGCACCGGCAGCGATATCTCGAAGAATCTGAACCGGATCCTCGAATCGCGGATCCTCAGACGTGAAGATCGAGAACTCGGCCATTCGCGCGCTGACTTCTCCCTGAACCGGTCGTTTTCCCTGATCACGTTCTCCGGCGCTTCCGGATACCGCGATCAACCGTCCGTCCGTCACCGAACGGGCAAGATCGAGTGTTTGCTCAAGCGACGCCGGTGAGTGTGCGTAGTCCACGATAACGTTGAACGGCTGTCCCATGTCAATTCGCTGCATGCGCCCGGGGACGCCGGAGAGCGATTCCAGACCGTGCCCGATCGCGTCCAGATCCATTCCTAGAATCAGGCCCACGCCCGCCGCGGCCATTGCGTTAAAGACGTTATAGCGGCCAATTAGTTTCAAATTTACCGTGACTGTGTCCGGACCAGCGTGCAAATCGAACGTTGTTCCGCTTGAATGAACAAATACGCGATCGGCGTACAGCGATGCGCTCCGATCGGAAACGCTGAACCAGGTCACCGGGACCGTGGTCGCCTTCGCGCCGATGATTCTCGCGCCTTCATCGTCGGCGTTGAGCACTGCCCCGCGCGGATAGGGCCGGTCCTCGCTCGATTCAACCCGCTCGATGAGCCTCGCTTTGGCCGCCCGATACGCCTCGATGGTTCCGTGGAAGTCAAGATGCTCCCGGGTTACGTTGGTCACCACGCCGATGTCGAACGGGCAATCGTCCAGTCGGTAGAGAGCGAGCGCGTGAGATGTCGCTTCGATGACGGCCCAGTTAACGCGATACTCGCGCATCCCCGCCAGCAGGCGCTGCACTTCCAGCGATTCCGGCGTTGTCTGGCGGGTATCGTGCTCGATAACCGAGTTCGCCACGCGAATGGCGACCGTACCGATCAGACCCGTCCTGAATCCAGCTGAGCGGAGCAACGCGTCGATGAGATACCCGGTGGTCGTCTTACCGTCGGTTCCGGTGACGCCGACAACTCCAAGAGAATCTCCGGGGTTGCCGTAGAATCGCGCCGCAACTGGTGAGAGTGCTCGCCGGGTGTTATTCACCGCCGCGAGTGCCTGGAAACCGGTTGCGTCGCGATCGGGTTCCACGAGCGCGGCCACGGCCCCCCGGCTACGTGCGTCCTCCAGGAAGTCGTGCCCGTCTACGTACTCACCACGGAGCGCGACGAAGAGTCCCCCGGGTCGTACCGAGCGGGAGTCGTAATGCACGCTGGTAATCGGGGTTTTCGGATCACCGGATACCAGGCTGGCGCCTGACCGCTCGATGAGATCGGCAAGCGAAATCGCGGCAGGTGTCATGCCCCTGGTCCACTTCGGAAAGCGCGCCAGAGTCTCACCAGTGATGGGAAGTGTTGGCGCTCGAGCACCCCGGGGTAGGACACAATGTCGCCGCCGAACCCCAGTTTGAACCGGTAGACGCCCCACATGCCACTTCGCACGTTGACCCTGTCGCCGCCGAGTTCGTCGGGAGGTTCATCCGTTGCCGGGATGCCCCAGAGGTCGTAACGTGCGCTGCCGCGCTCCCGGGCCCGGCGCATCGCCTCGAACTGGATTAGATGGGCAGGCATGTGTCGCTGGTGCCTCTGGGTCGACGCGCCGAACATGTAGATCGTTTCGTCAAGATGGTGAAACAGAATCGCCCCGGCCGCGATCTCGCCGTCGATCTCGGCCAGCAGGAACTGTGCGCTGTCACCGAGCACGTTCAGGAGATCAGCGTAGTAGTCGATGCCGTGGATCGCGAACTCCCCGGAGCGGTCCCGGCCGCTCGTCTCTTCGAGCATCTCGTAAAACGGCACAATCTCGTTCGCGTCTGCTTCCCGTACCGTCACTCCACGCCGGATTGCGAGCCGGATGTTGTAGCGTGTTTTGCTCTTCATCCGCTGAAGGATTGACTCGTCATCCGAATCCAGGGGGACTTTGATTGTCCTGAGCGGCTGCAGCTCAACAGGGGCGGGGTGCCAGGCGAGATCACCGTGTGACGCCTGCAGCGTCTCGACCGGGCGTTCCGGCTCAACGAAGGAAACGACCGCGTTCTCGTTGCGGGCGATTCGGTTGAGTTCGATCGTGAACGCCGACCAGCATGCGTCGGATGCCTCCCTGGCGGCGGGCCCGCGCGGGACGTACAGCACAGAGAATGGCCCGATTCGGCGAATCAGCACTTGCCCGGAAATGACCGGATCGCCCGATTCCTGCACCAGTATGCGTAACGCTTTTTCCCAGCCGTGCCGTGACTTGAACTCGCCCCACACCCAGGATTGAAGGATGCTCCCGTTCAGGCTGGCGATCGCGGCGTCCCAGACCGATGGGTCTTCGACGAGGGACACGCGGATCGAATGACCTTGATTGGTTCCCGCAGGATGCGATGGCGACACCGCCGGCTGGATCATCGGTCCCCCATGCCGGTCGGCTCGGCGAGGAACTTCGCTTCCTCGAGCGCGCTGTCGATCTCCGACTTGAGATCCTCGTCAGCCTGTTTCTCGAGATATCTCAGCATCTCGACCGCCTTGTCGCCGCCGATCTGACCGATCGAATGAATGGCGACATGCCGAATTTCGTCGTCTTCGTCGTCGATCATCTTGCCGAGCGCATCGATCGCATCCGGGTTTCCGAACTGACCAGCAGCACGAACGGCTTCGCAGCGAATGTCAGGATCTTCGTTGGCAAGTTCGCGCATCACGGTGCCGTACCAGCGGTTGTCGAGGCTGTGTCCCATTGCAACCAGGGCGCCGGCCCGTTCCTGCTCGAATTCCGACTGGTACGTATCGAGAATCTCACAGTTGATCTCCGGATCTTCCGTCATGTAACCGGCGGATTCCAGCGCTCGGCGTTTCACCATCCAGGTCCGCCCGTGCTCGAGCAAATGAAGCAGCGCGGATCTCGTTCGCTCCGCCTCTTCCTGGTCGAGTTCGTTGACCTCCGCCATGAACGCGAACCTGCCCAGGGAGATCGCGATTGCTTCCTGTACCGCGGCGTCCTGCTCATGCCGGCCAAGTTCGCAAAGCGCACGGAGGAATGAAGAGGAATGTTCTTCCCAGAGCGACTGGATCGCCAGAGCGCGAACCTCCGAATCATCATCTTCGAGTGCCTGGTGGAGAAGGCGCCGGAAGTCGAGCGCGAGGTTTTCCTGTGCCTGCCGTGCCATCTCTCGAACGAGATAACGGCGAGTCTCGGTCGGCAATGTCGGCCAGATCGAGACAAAGGCCCGCAGTTGCTGGCGTGTTGGATCAGACAGGTCGGCAATGCGGCCAGACTCGAGATGTCCGGCCGCTGCCTTGCTCAGAATTTGTTTGACGTCAGCCGGCTGATTCGGAGTCGGCTCCTGATCGGTAGTAGACGACATCATCCGCCTCCGGATCAAGTGTGAATTCAGGATGAGCGTCAGATTGAGCGATTGATCGGATGAACTGAGGAGGCATCGGCCGCTCGATGTTGGCCGCGGCCACAAGTTCGTCCATGACGGCCATCAGCCGCTCGCCCTCGTCCTCGAGTTTCTCGCCCACATACTTGAACGCGTACGCCAGAACCTTCGCCGGCTGGCGGCGTGTCCGTTCGTCGAGCGGGCTGGTGCCGGCGAGCTTGGGGAACCGGTTCTCAGAGACCAGCATATCCTCGTTCGGAGCACAATAGAACGTGACGGACTCGAACCTGTATTCGTTCTTCTTCTCATCCAGTGTCAGGAGCTTCCGATCCTGACCGGAAACGTTCAGGAACTCGATAGTGTACGTACCAGGCTTGTCCGAGGCCTCAATCGTAACGAAAGCGCCCGGCACAAGGTGCTCCTTGAAAAAGTCGGCAAAACCGGACAGGAACCCTCCCCGGCTTCCGGATGCAAACCGCAGCTCGACCGGGAAACTCTGACTGGTCAACGGCGATTCGAACTGCACGATGGCGGCGCGCTGCCCAAGTAGCACCGGACCTGAGATGATTGCCTGGAAAGCGGCGTCGTATGGAAGGACTCCATGACGGTGCTCGTAAAATGTCAGGACGTGCTCAACGACACCTTCCTCCGCTTGTTCGGCGACGTCATCGACGTCAACCAGCACGCGGTAGTCCTGACCTACTTCACTCGCCTTTCGAAGCGCGGGTCCGGGTGTTTCGATACCGCTTGTGGTCCAGCGATGCGCCTCCGGAATCCCGACGAACTCAAACTCTCTGGTCTCGCGCGAGAGCCGGAAATTGACGGCGAACAGATGCAGTTCGTATTCCTGAGCGCTCTGCCGTATGCCCAGTAGGTCCTGGACGATCTGGTGGTCAGTGACTGGCTGACCCTGCTCGGCGATGTAGTCTTTGATCCGGCGAAGGTCCCCGCGACTGAGCCGGGGCACCTTGTCCTCCGCCATCCAGCTGTTGCCGAAATTGGCGACGGAGTAATCGAACGCGAGTTGATCACGAAGCGCTTGCGCAAGTTCCTCGTCGGTGGCGTCCGAGATCTCGGTAACTTCCTCCGTAACCGGCGGCGCTGAGAACGCCGGTTCCCTCGCAGGCTGTGGCGCCTCTGGCGGCACGACCACGTCTTCATCTCCAGACATCACGTCCGAGACTTGCTCATCCAGAACCTGATCGGTGTGATTGGCCTGCGGTTCTGGGCTGCGCCTTCTTCGTGGCGCGCTCTCGGGAACCGGGGGTGGATCAATAAACCGTCTGGCGAATGAGTGAGCACTCCCGACGTCTTCGGGGGCCTCAGGAGTCGCTCCGTTCTTCGTCGTGATATACACAACGTGGTCGTCTCGTTGTTCGCGGAGAAAGATGTGATTGTTCGTCTTCAGCGCCTCTTCGATAGATTTGCGGACGTCGTCCACACTTCCACCGTCGACTACCGAGAGATGCTCGGCGAGTGCATCGAGCGAGACCGTAATCGGTGAAGTTGGGCTGAAAAATCTCGCGGTTGCCGTCGCCACCTCGAAAACGCGTTCCGCGGTGGCTTTCTTTTCTTTCGCCCCCTTGAACTTCGG
>SKKR01000438.1 GCA_007123655.1 Thermomicrobiaceae bacterium | reverse complement strand
TACAGCGCGTAGGCGGCAAGCAATTCGTCTCCGGCGGCGAACGCGGCTTGTTCTGCTGCCAGAAGGTACTCGATCGGCTTTTCACCCACTGTGAAGCGGAGCAGGTATCCGGCATAGAAAAGTAGCCAGCCGCGTGCTCGATTCCGATGGTCATCACCGCTGAGCATTTCGGCCGCGGACGCAAAACGATCTGCGGCGCTGAGCCAGGCAGACTGTTCCCGGGCACTCATCCCTGCTCGAGCCAGCCACTGAACTGCACGCGGGTCGCCGGCCAGCTGAAAGTGGTAGGCGATGGCGTCGGCGTCACGATCAGTGCGCGAAGCGATAAGCTCGCCAGTCTCACGGTGAACTGACCGGCGCCGGGGAACCGGAATCCGCTGGTAGCACATTTCCCGGATCAACGCGTGGGTGAAGCGAACTTCCGGAGCGTCGGTCGATTCATCGAGAACATGCTCGTTGATCGCCTGGTCAACCGCAGAACTGAGCGTGGCTTCGTCGACCTGACAGACGGCTTGCCAGAGATCAACCGGAACTCGCTCGCCGATCACGGCCGCATGCCCCAGAAGATTGACCGTCTCGGGACTTAGCCGCGAGAGCCGGGAGTCAATGAGTTGCCGTACGAGTGGAGGCAACGGTGCGTTGCGGAGGTCGTGAAGCACCCAGTGATCGTTCTGTTCCCGCACGAAACCATCTGTCTCGAGCGAACGCAGCATCTCCAGGAGAAACAGAGGATTCCCGCCCGAACGTTCTTCCAGATGTCGAGCGAGGCGGGTTGAATCGGCCGGAGAAAGTTCGTAACGCTGATTTACGATCGTTGTGATCTCATGGGGCCTCAGCGCGCGCACGTCAATACGATGCGGATCGGACTCCCGAACGAGCACGGGCAGCAACTGGAACAGCGGGTGTTCCCGTGTGATCTCATCGTCCCGGTACGTAGCGACGAGCATGATGCGACGGTTTTCCACTTGTCGCGCCATGTGTCGCAGGAGATCGAGGCTGGCGGGGTCTGCCCAGTGAATATCTTCCAGCAGGAGAATCAGCGTCCGGCGTTCCGACTCCGAAGAAAGCAGCCTCTGTACGTCCGCGAAGTGACTGGACCCTTGCGTGGAGTAATCTCCAGATCCTCCGGCATTCCCTGGATCGGCGCGCCATGTTGAATCCAGTGCGGAAACCGCCTGTGTCCAGGGTCCAAATGGAGGCGTGATACTCAGGTCGTAGCAGTACCCGGACAGCACCGTTGCCTGTCCGGTCTCGATCTCGTCGACAAACGCGCGGATCAGTGCGGACTTCCCGATGCCCGCCTCACCGGCAATCAGCACCACGCATCCGTCTCCGGAGTGAGCCGAATCGAGGAGTTCCTTCAGCAGCTCAAGTTCGGATGTTCGGCCAACCAGGTCCACTCGGGTGGTGGTTCGAGCTCCATGACGCATCGGCCGGTTCCATTCGCCGACAATCACGCATCAACCGCAATCGAGGCACCATTCGCGCAGATTGACTGTAAGTATGACGTGAGCTTACCACACGATTGTCCCAATATCGCCCTTCATTTCCGCTCTCGGCCGTTCCCAGTCAGACGTTGACAGGCAACCCGCGCTGTGAAGAATGAAGTCCGGACGCGAAATAGATGTGACCGCAGGGGCTCCGGCCGCTCGCGTGCCGGAAAGAGCCCGAGAGGAGCGAGAATCCTTGGACAGTAACGTGTTTCAGTCGCTTGAGTGGCGACTCGTAGGTCCTCACCGCGCGGGTCGTGTGGTCGCGGTTGCCGGACATCCAACCGAGGAAGGTACCTTCTACTTCGGCGCGTGTGCTGGAGGGGTCTGGAAAACCACGAACGCTGGATCCCATTGGGAGAACATCAGCGACGGGCAATTCCGCACGTCCGCGGTCGGGGCGCTCGCTGTCTCCGAATCCGATCCGAACGTCATCTACGCCGGCACTGGTGAAACCGCGATCCGAAGCAACGTCTCCCACGGCGACGGCGTGTACAAGTCAACCGATGGTGGCCGTACCTGGACCAATGTTGGACTGAAGGAAACCCGGCATATCGGCGAAATCCAGATCCACCCGGCTGATCCTGACATCGTTTTCGTCGCTGCGCTGGGACACGCCTGGGGACAGAATGAAGAGCGTGGTGTCTACCGTACTCGAGATGGCGGCAAGACCTGGGAGAAGGTCCTCTACAAGAGCGAAAAGGCCGGCGCTGTTGACATCTCCATGTATCCAAACAACCCCCGGATCGTTTTCGCTTCGATCTGGCAGGGACAGCGGCTCCCGCATGCTGCGACCAGCGGCGGCGAGGATTCCGGTCTCTGGCGATCGATGGACGGCGGCGACACCTGGGAAGACATTACGCGAAACACGGGACTGCCCGAGGGGATATGGGGAAAGAGCGGTGTCGCGGTTTCCGGCGCGAAAGCCGGGCGGGTCTGGGCGCAGATCGAAGCCGAGAACGCCGGTGTCTTCCGGTCAGACGACTACGGTGCCACCTGGACCCAGGTAAATGATGATCTCGATGTCGGCCGGCGTCCCTGGTACTACATGCACATCTACGCCGATCCCCGGGATGCCGAAACGGTCTGGGTCTGCAATCTCCAGTTCCTCAAGTCGATTGACGGCGGAAAAACCTTCAAGCAGGTTCCGACCCCGCACGGGGATAATCACGACCTCTGGATAGATCCGAACAATCCGCTCCGAATGATCGAGGGCAACGACGGTGGCGCCTGTGTCTCGATGGACGGTGGGAGAACCTGGTCGTCTATCCTGAACCAGCCGACCGCGCAGTTCTATCACGTCGAAGCCGACGATCACTTCCCGTATCGCATCTATGGATCACAGCAGGACAACTTCGCCATGCGGCTGCCGATGGCTGACGCTGAGGGCGCGATAAGCTGGAAGAACTACTACGAACCTG
>SKKR01000001.1 GCA_007123655.1 Thermomicrobiaceae bacterium | reverse complement strand
CGACCATATCCGCGTCTACCGGGATCAGGCCCGTGTCCCCGACCGCTTTGAACGCGGCCGTCTCGTCTCCCAGATCATCAACATCTACCTGTACGGAATCCCAGGAACGGACCTGGTCAGTAACCTCGTCCAGAATGTCTGGCTCTCCGAGTTCGTCCTGAAGTGCGGCGAACGCGGTGCGCGCATCCGACACCGACTCGGTCAAAAGAAGCAGGTGACCGACGTATGGCCCCAGGTCACTGCGCTGGAAGAACGCGCTGACAAGCAACGTGTCCAGGTCCTCGGCGCCGGGCACCTCGGTCGGCGTCTCGCCGACGCTTACGGCCGACCATCCGGTCGGAAAGTCTCGCTCGACCAGCAGAAACGCTTCCAGGTCCGATGCCGTCAGCTCGGGCGTCGGTGTTGGTCTTGGCTCCAGGATCGGCGTCGTGGTGCGTTCCATGACGCCAGGGGTAATCGATTCCGGCGGGATCGGGGTTGGTGACGGGGCCGGCGTAGCGGTTGGCTCCCGGGCTTCGGGTGTAGATTCCGCGGAGCGGTCAATGTTCCGATCCTGCAGGAACTCGGCGCAGTCCGAAAGGGAGATGAGCAAGAGGAAGCTCACCGGGACGAACAAAAGCCGAAGCGCGACAGGCATTAACTCCTCCTGAAAATGTAACGCCGGTTCCCTTCCCGGAAGACGGCATCTGGGGCGAATGAAGCTGGAATGGACCCATCACGCGTACAGGCCTCAACCGTCGATTATAGCGCAATTGCAACATCACGCGCGGGCGAGCTATCTACGTTTCCTGAATGGATGAAGAGTAAATGCCATCGTCTATCAGCGTGTAGAGCCGGCCGCAGATACGATAGTCCCCATTCTGATAGGAAAGGCAGCGACCGTCGTCGTTTCGTTCGAGCCCGGCGTACGCTGCCGAACTCCTCACGTCACGAGCCGTTGCGCTATCGTGCGGCTCCGCGTGCACGTGATACTGACCGGGTTCGGCTCCGGGACGATGTTCCAATCGCGCGTGCTGAAAGTACTGAACAGGAATGCCGTCTACCTCGTCGATCTCGGTCAGGGGTAATCCGAACTCCAGCAAGCCACCCTGGTCCCGCCAGTGCGTCCGGAATGCCTCCCGGGACTCGGCAGGTTCGGGCCGAAGATGCGGGGCGTCCGGCTGCGCGAGCCGTCCCTCGACGAACTCCTCGACCGTCGCGAACTCGTATCCCATTGATCGCAGTCCATCAATGATCCCGGGCAGCGCCGCTCCGTCCGTCGCCCCGTGACCGACGTGCATCAGAATGTTCGCGCCGGGCTGGGCGGAGTCGAGTGCCCGCTGGGTGACTACCTCGACTGGATGGGCATACCATCCCAAGGTGTCTACGGTCCACATGATGTTGTAGGTGTACCCGGCGTCAGCCATTGCGGCTTGCGTCTCGTCCGAATAATCACCGTAGGGCGGGCGAACATATGGACGGAGTTCGACTCCGACCTGGTCCCGCACGATATCTTCCGTGCGGTGAAGCTGCCAGATGATCTCGTCCGCACCGAGAGGCGGAGTCGGGTCATGGATCATGCTACCGGTCCACTCCCCGGTCAGCGACGGGTGGTCCCAGGTGTGATTCATCAGGTCATGGCCCTCGTCCACCATGCGCCGGACGAGATCGGGATTGTCCTGTGCCCAGACGCCGGTCAGCGCGAACGTCGCCCGCACGTCGCGTTCGGCCAGAATGTTGAGAATCGTCTCGCCGTCGCCTCGATCAAACGTCACGTCGAACGTGAGCGCAATGTATGGTTCGTCCGTCTCGAACGTGTCGAATGTGGTGACTCGCTCGGACGCTTCCGCCGAGGTGGAGAGCGTGAACGCAAGCGCGAGAGTCAAGATGGGAATTACGACAAGGAAACGGCGTACTGAAGCATGAAGAAAAACGGGTTGCGTTGGAACCATTAAAGACTGCTCCCGCGTGTCAAAATGCATTGAGGATGGAACCGGCACAACGCGCGGGCGTTCCGCGCGCGATCACCCTGCCTGACCCAACCGGTCGGGACGTCTCTTCCGGCAGCGGGGGCCAGGGTCTCTCGACACGGTCTCCGTCCAGAATGATCGCGCCCTGCTGAGTCCCGCGCGGGCGATGGCTCGCCAGAGCGGAGCGGGCTCCGGCAGGCGGAAGATTTCAATGTCACATACCCGGTGAAACCCGAGGTACTCATAGATCTGCCGGCCCTTCTGCGTCGCATGAAGCACCGCAGCCTGGCATTCCATGGATCTGGCGACGGCCAGCGCCGTCGCAGTCACCGCGGTTCCGAATCCATGTCGCCTGGCATTCGGAGCGGTGCCCACGAGGTAGATCCCCCCGACCCGGTCGGATGAGACGTAAAGCGTGCTGGTCGCGACCGGTTTCCCATCCCAGAGCACGATGAATCGCTTCCAGCGCTCGGGCTCGGTGCGAATCGCGAAGGCGATGTGGTCAGCCAGGACGCGACAGGCCCGGCCCGGAAGTGCGAAGCTCCGGCAGATCACGTCTGCCCAGAGCACCCCGTCCTCGTACGATTGCACCTCGCGAATCTCTGTTCCGGCTGGCAGCACCGGTGAATCCGGCAACTGACCGAGGTCGTGGATCATACCTTCCCAGGCAGGGTACCGCTGGAATCCATGCGAAGTCAGCAATTGCGCGAGATTACCGGGCGTGGATGATGGGCCGACCAGCCAGGAAATCGCCGCTTTGCGGCGGCGAAAGTGCCTGGCGATACGGCGTACTGCGCGGACGGCATTGCGTTCGTCGAGGTGCGCCGACACGACACGATTGAAATACGCTCCGCCACTATCGGTCCATTTGACGGGAAGATCCCTGCCTGCGCGGTCCGACGGTTGGCCGAGGGACAGCCAGTACTCCTCCAGATTGCGTTCCACGAGTTCGGCGGAACCCTGT
>SKKR01000209.1 GCA_007123655.1 Thermomicrobiaceae bacterium | reverse complement strand
TCCGGAGCCAATTCACGTTGTCGAAGCGGGCGAGGCGTTTCCGGTCCCGGCGATCGTCGTCTCGTTTCTGGACGGCGAGATTGTCACCGCGCCTCCGGAACTGTCGGGTTACATCAGTGAATGTGCGCGCTGGCTCGCCAGGATCCACGACGTCTACATCAACAACAACGATCTGGGCTTCCTCGCCCGTACCGCCGGGAAGAGTGACGACCCACCCGAGGCGTGCTCCGGGGATTCAACGCTTGTCCGGGAACTCATTGAGGTGCTCGACGCTCACTGGCCGCCGGGCACGCCGAACAGACCGGTATTGCTGCACGGTGACTACTGGCCCGGCAACCTGCTCTGGCAGGGCGGTCGAATCATCGGGATTGTCGACTGGGAAGACGCATCGATCGGTGATCCGCTTGCCGATCTTGCCCGTTCGAGGCTGGAGTTGCACTGGTCTCTCGGCGCGCACGCCCGGGAGCGATTCACCGCCCACTACCTGTCGCATCGGGACATCGATGTCGATCCCCTCGCGATCTGGGACCTCGTGATGTCGGTGAACCTCGGACGGGCCTATCCGACCTGGGGGCTGGAGCCGGAGCAGAATCGTCAGATAGCGGACGGCCTGAAGTCGTTCGTCGAACAAGCGAAAGCGCAGCTACTCGTTGACCGGAGCTAACGCTCCATTGCCTCCTGCGGCAGGCGTTCGATGATCGCCTGGGCAACCTCATGGGTAATCGCCAGCGCTTCCTGCGCTTCTTCCACCGACGGTTCCTCCGGCCCGCCCGGGTAGCGGTACTTCCAGGCGTACTCCGTCAGCGGAGCCGCGCGGTCGATGAGCGGCGCGAGTGACGAATCGATCTCCGCGCACTGGGCGCCGATCTCGGCGATGTCGTGGGTCTCCCGAAATGGCACACCGTTCCAGATCAGAAATCCCAGCAGCGCCTTCTCGCTCGCCTGCTGGCAGTGAAAGACCACATCGTCCAGCAGGGGCGGAACAGCCTTCAACCCGTGGGCGGCTGCGCGCATGTCCTGACTGGCACGCTGTAACCACGCGCCTGTTCCGGCCATTCGGGCTTCATCGCTCATCGCCATGATCGCTCCGTCCCGCTCCATCGTCGTCGCGGATCTCCATCGTCCAGAACGCACTCCGTTACAATGTCCCGGAGCCTGCTATCACCGGGCGACCCCGTCGCCTCATTCTACGTGAGTACCGTTCAATCCGAAACGGAGCAGCGACCGAATGAACCAGTCAGCGAGTACACGTCACGAGCAGGAGAACCTCCGGCAGGTGTCTGGGGAGCGACTCATTGCGACAACCCGCGAGATCGCCCAGTGGGAACGGCTTTCGGGCACTGAGGACGAAGCCCGGGCGTTCGACTGGATCGAGTCCCGGCTCAATCAGGACGGCCTGCAAACGGTCCGACTTGAACATCCCGCGCTGGTGTCCTGGCCGGAGGAGGCGTCTCTGACCATCACGACGACCGACGGCCGCAGCGAGAGGATCCCCTGCGCCACCCACGCCTTCGCGCTCTCGACGCCGGCGGACGGGGTCAGTTCGTTGCTGATCGACGCGGGAAGCGGGAATCTCGATGATCTCCAGGAGGAAGACCTCAGAAGCCGGATCGTTCTGGTGGACGGCATTATCGCGCCGAACCGGAATCTGACCGTGGAGTCCGCTGGCGTGGCCGGCTCGATCTGGATCGCCGGCTCACGGCTGCACGAACGCGCCCTCTCGCCTGTCTGGGGCACACCAACCCCGGAGACCGCCAACCTGCTGCCGCGCACGCCGTCCGTCTCCGTTCTCGCCGACGACGGCCGCCGAATCCGGGAGTTGATGGCGGAGGGACCAGTCACCGCGACCATCCACACCAGGGTGAACACCGCCTGGCGCCTTCTCCCGCTGCTGACCGCGGACCTGATGCCGGCCCGCGATGATGCTGATTCTCACACCTTCGTGCTTTTCAGCGGACATGTCGACTCCTGGTATTTCGGGGCGATGGACAACGGGACGGCGAACGCCACGATGCTCGAGGTCGCGGCCATTCTGGCCGGGATCCGTGACGAACTGCGTCGAGGAGTTCGATTCGCGTTCTGGTCGGGCCACTCGCACGCGCGCTACGCCGGTTCGGCATGGTACGCGGACGAGTTCTGGCATGAACTGCACGACCGTTGTGTGGCGCACATCAATGTCGACTCGGTCGGCGCGAAGGGTGCCACCGTCCTGACCGAAGGCAACAACATGGCCGAACTTCGGGAGTTCGTCAGTGACGCGATCGACGCGGTGGCCAAGCAACGGTTGAACCGGCGCCGGTTCGGCCGCGCGGGTGATCAGTCGTTCTGGGGAGTCGGTATCCCGGCCGCGTTGATGTCCCTCTCGGCTCAGCCGCCGGAAAACGCCGACCCGGTGCTGTTGGCATTGCACGACCAGATCGCCGGAGGCAAGAGCCTTTCCGGTGGTCTCGGCACGTGGTGGCACACCCCGGATGACATCATGGACAACATCGACCCGATCAACCTGAAGCGGGACGCCACCATTTACACGCTCCTGCTCTCGCGTCTCTGCACCCGACCGGTACTGCCGCTGGATTTCACCGTTACCGTGGAGGAGTTCCGGGAACGCGTTCTGGAACTCCAGGACGCCGCGGGAGACCGCTTCGATCTGTCCAGACTCATGGCCGAAGTCGATTCGCTGGCGGATCGACTGAAGCGACTGAAGCCGATAGCGCAGTCGGATCTGGACGATCGACAGGCGCAACGGCTGAACCGGTGCCTGCGGGAGATCGCTCACGCGTTGATCCCGGTCGACTACACCGCGCTCGGTCAGTTCGACCACGATCTGGCGGTGCCGACCTCGCCGATCCCCGGTCTCTCCCGCATCCCAGAACTGGCGAGGCTTGATCCGAGCGGCAGCGATTATCAGCTACTCTC
>SKKR01000525.1 GCA_007123655.1 Thermomicrobiaceae bacterium | reverse complement strand
GAGCGATGTCCTTTCCGACATTGCTACACTGGGTATCCGGTGCGACTCGCACCGGATGTGTGCAGACAATAACAATATTCGAACGGAAATGCAACAGTGTAAGTGGAACTTGCCACGGTTGTCGGGGAAGGGATGAACATGAATCCGAAGCGTTCCGCTGGAGTCGCGATTCTCGGGCTGGGTACGATCGGGAGCGCGGTAGCGAACCTGTTACAGAAGCGCGCGCCGGAGATCGAGCGGCAGTACGGACTGTCGATCGAGATCGCAAAGGTCCTCGAACGCGGTCCAGAGCGTGCGGCCCGGGGAAACCTCCCGGGGGAAATCGTCACGCAGGATATCGATGAGATCACCGGCGATGACCGGGTCGACGTTGTCGTGGAAGTGCTGGGTGGACAATCCCCGGCCGCGGACTACATGGCGAAATCGCTGGCCGCCGGAAAGCACGTGGTGACCGCCAACAAGGAGGCGCTTGCCTTCCATTTCGAGCGATTGCTGCGAACTGCGCACGAGTCCGGAGCGGCTCTGCTGTGCGAGGCGAGCGTCGGAGGCGGCATACCACTGCTGGTCAGCTATCGACAGATTCTCGCGGCCAATCAGGTGACGTCCATTCGCGGGATCGTCAACGGAACGACGAATTACATCCTGACCCAGATGACCGACGCAGGTGCAACGTTCGACGATGCCCTGAAGAAGGCCCAGGAACTCGGCTACGCCGAACCTGACCCGACCGCGGACGTCGAAGGATACGACGCGGTGTACAAGCTCTCGATCCTCGCGTCGATGATGGCCGGTCAGCACATCCATCCGGAGTCAATTGAGCGAACCGGGATCACCGGGATTCGCCCGGAGGATATCGAAACGGCTCGAAATGAGGGTCAGGTGCTCAAGTTGCTGGCCCAGGCGACATTGAAGGACGGACGTGTCACCGCGAGTGTCAGGCCGGAGCGAGTGGCTCAGGCGAATCTGCTGGCGCACGTCAAAGACAACCACAACGCCGTGGAGATCGTGGGTGACAGTGTGGGACCCGTTGTTCTCAGCGGGCAGGGCGCGGGGCCGTCACCGACCGCGTCAGCGATCGTGTCCGACGTTCTGGAGGCACTGCGGTGTGGAAGCAGCGCCACGCCGCCCTGGACCTCGTAGTTCGTTGTCGGAGTCCGCGTTAGCTCAACGAGCGATGAAATCGCCCATGCGCTCGTTGAGCTGGTCAAAGTCGACCAGGAACGCGTCGTGCCCGTGGGGTGAGTCGAGTTCCTGATAGTGGGCGTCTACGCCGAGCTTCCGCAGGTGATCCACGAACTCGATCGTGTACGACCGAGGGAACAGGATGTCCGACGAGATGCCGATTCCGAGCGTCGGGGCGTCGATCAGTCGCAGTCCCTCTTCCACTCCACCTCGCTTCCAGCCGATGTCGTGTGAATCCATCGCGCGGGTGAGGTAAAGGTACGAGTTGGCATCGAATCGCCTGACGAGTTTGTCGCCCTGGTAGTGGAGATAGCCTTCGATGTCGAAGCGCTTCTGGAACTCGGGCCATTCGTGGTATCTGGCGTCGGTGCTGCGGCCGAAGCGCGATTTCATCAATTCGTCGCTCTGATAGGTAATCATGCCGAGCATCCGGGCAACTGCCAGACCCTGGTCCGGGCCCTGTTCGTCGTCGTACTCGCCGCCGCGAAAGTTCGGGTCCATCAGAATGGCTCGCCGCTGAACCTCGTTGTAAGCGATTCCCTGCGGGCTGAAATAAGCCGAACTGCCGATCGGAACGATCCGCCCCACACGCTCGGGATACATGGCCGCGAATTCCAGGGCCTGCATTCCCCCGAGTGAGCCGCCAACTACCGCATGAAGGCGACTGATTCCCAACCGGTCGAGCAAGCGAATCTGCGCGCGTACGAGATCGCGTACTGTCAGCATGGGGAATGCGAGGTTGTACCGCTGCCCGGTTCGCGGGTCGATCGAGCGTGGACCGGTCGACCCGCTGCAACCCCCCAGGAGGTTTGTACAGATCACGTGGAACCGGTCAGTGTCCAGTGCCTTGCCGGGACCGATCATTCCTTCGAACCAGCCCGGGACATCGTCCGCCTGGTGACTGGCTGCGTGTGAGTCACCGGTGAGCGCGTGGATCAGGAGAATGGCATTGTCACGGCGTGAACTCAACGTCCCCCAGGTCTCAAACGCGAGCTTTGCGTGGTCCAGACGCTCGCCATGTTCAGTGATGAACGGGTCGGTTGGCGTGGCGATTGCCCGGGTGAACTGCGAACATCGTTGAATCGTTGCGGTCACGAACCCCTCCAGGAATCTGAGTAGTACCGGCAGTCACTAACATCTGCTTCGGGAACGCGAAACCCGTCCCCGAAGCGCGGGGACGGGTCATCATGCCAAACCCGTGGTACCACCCCGATTCGCTCGCGCCTCGCGACGCGAGCCTTGCCGGGTGCGTCGATCCACACCCTGACCGTGATAACGGTAGTCAACCCGGCGTACCCTACTTGGCGCAAAGCGGTTCGGGCCGCGGCTCTGAGGTCATCTTCGGCGTCGAGCTCCGTACCGCCTCACACCAACGCGGCTCGCTGCGTCCGGAGATGCTCGCGCCTACTCTCCTCGTCGTCACCTTTTTCGTTCGAGTGGAGGAAATAAAGAAACCTCCACGATTGGTGGAGGGGTTCATCACTTTTCGCTCATCTTGCGGAACGTCTCCGCCGGACTTGGCACCTGGTGCAGTAAGCACTGGTTGCCGGGCTTCGTAGGGCCGTCTCCCTCCACCACTCTTGATGAGCGAAAGCTCACATTCAATTGTGCGCACTATAGTACGTGGATTCGGAGTTGCTGTCAAGAGCGCGCGCTCCGACATCGTTACGTCGACGAGCGTGGTATGCTCGCCGCCAGTATTCGCGGGGACCTGAAGGGGTGTGGTTTGACACAGGACCAGATCAAAGATCGCGTGCGCAAGCAGTTCGGGGGGACATCGGCGGCGTACGCGGTGAGCGCGACGCATCGCGGGGGCGCTGACCTCGACCATCTCGTCGCGCTGGCGGAATGCCGCCCGGATGTCGAGGCGCTCGACATTGCAACCGGAGCGGGACACACCGCACGAGCGATCGCGCCGAACGTCTCACATGTCGTTGTCTCGGATCTTACTCCCGAAATGCTCGATACGGCGCGGGCCGAGATGCAGGCTGCCGGGATCCACAACGTGAGTTTCCGTCTCGCCGATGCCGAGGAGTTGCCTTTTTCCGGGGCTGTCTTCGATCTGGTTACGTGCCGGATCGCGCCGCACCATTTCTCCGACCCGGCTCAGTTCGCGCGCGAAGTCGGTCGCGTGCTCCGTCCAGGAGGGCTGTTCCTGCTGCTGGACAGCACCGCGCCGGACGATGCGGAGCAGGATCGCTGGTTGAACGAACTCGAGTATCGCCGCGATCACAGCCACGTTCGCTCCTACACGAAACTCGAGTGGCGACGGATGCTCGAAGGCGCCGGTTTCAGTCTGGAGCAGGCTGAAGACTTCCCGAAGACGCATGATTTCGACGACTGGACGCGGCGGAGTCGAATGACCGCCCGGAATCGGAGTGACCTTGAAGCCTGGATTCTGAGCGCGTCTCCCGCGTGTCTGGAACAGTTCTGGGTCGAGGTGGTCGATGGTCGGGTGGCGTCGTTTACCGATCGCAAAACCCTGTTCAAGTGTCGAAAAAGCTAGTTCGTTTTCGCGGCGCGAGCATAGTCGTGACACCTCGCGATGCGCTGGTTGATCGTGGGATGACTGTGCAGAAGCACGTACTCCACCCTGGAGGGATCCGGATCCGCCAGGTTCATCTCTGAAAGCCGCCCGAGCGCGGACGCGAACGCGTCCGGTCTGTCGGTGAGTTGAAGCGCGTAGTCATCTGCTTGCCGCTCGATGTAGCGGCTGAACGCGTTTTGCAGAGGCATCATAATCATTCCCCCCGCCGATCCGGCAAGGGTCAGAAGTGGCAGCGCTTCGACGGATCCAAGGCCACGGATACCCGTTGTCGTCGCAGTGCGGGCGTGTGCCGACTCGGCGAGTCTCTGGGTGGCCCAGACGGTCACGGCGGTCGTCACCGTGCCGGCCGCCATCAAGCGCCAGAGGTCATAGTTCGCCTGATGCGCGATCTCGTGGGCCACAATGGTTTCGATTTCATCGTGCGTGCACTCATCGAGGAGCGTGTCAGCCAGGACGATGCGCTTGCTCGAACCGATTCCGGTGAAGAACGCGCTTGCCTTCCGGGTCTGCTTACTCAGATCCATTTCCATCACATCGGCGACACTGATCCCGGACCGGGCGGCAAGCGATCTGAGGCGCTCGGCTAACTGCTGATCACGAAGCGGCTGATAGGTGTTGAACAGCGGTGCGATAAGTAACGGGAACAGGTGGGCCAGCACGATCGAGAACGGGATCGTGAGCGCACTCAGGACGACCCACCAGGACTGAGGCCATCTTCGGATAATCGCAAGTGCTACCTGCGTTACCGGAACCATGAGCGCCAGCTGTACCCCGAGACTCTTCATCTGCTCGCCCAGCCAGGCCGACCGGGTCTGGTTGCTGAGATCGTACTGGTGTTCCAGCCGGTAGCCCCTCAGATATGCCAGAGGGAGCGACGCAATCCAGGACAGCAGCGCGAAGGCGACAACCGTTAGCCCTTCTCCGACTCGGCTGTTAACAAACTGGCGCTGCGTGACGTCCGAAACCTGGCGGGACGCGCCACTTGCCAGGAAGATCGTTGTTTTCAACCAGGACGTGACAAGGCCGACAACGAAGAAGAGGATCTTTGCCCGGCTGTAGGAGCGTATTCGTTCACTCGCCTGCGGAAACGATTGCGATGATGCGCCCTGCATGAATTCGACTCCGATGCCTGGTGGAACCGCTGAGTTAAGCCGCCTCCGGAATTATACGGAACACCCGGCAACTCCCCGTTGCGAATCGCCCCTGCCGGTCGTAACCTAGGCGATGCTGCCGCGACGAACGGCGGCACGCAATGATAACGCGCGGACGCGGGGAGGGAACGGGGTTTGCTGCCGGTCGATCTGGCGCTTCGCGGAATCATCGTTGGCATATCGCTCGGGGCGCCGATCGGTCCGGTGAATGTCGAGATCGTCCGTCGAGGTCTGAGACGAGGCTTTCGCTCGGGGTGGATGGTGGGCATCGGAGCGACCACGGCTGACGCAATCTATTGCATGGCGGTGATAGCCGGATTAACCCCGCTGATCGATCAACTGTACGTCAGGACACTTCTCTGGACGCTGGGGACCGGGTTCCTGTTGTTTCTGGGATGGTCGTCGATCCGGCCGGTGTTCGTGGAGGGCCGCATGATCGTGGATGACGCAGTCGCGTTTAGACGAAGCTCGTTTACCACCGGTTTTCTCATTGCCGCGCTGAATCCGATGGGGATCTTCTTCTGGCTCTCGGTGGGTGGCGGGCTCGTGGCGTCCGGAGTTGACCAGGCATCGGACATCGCGGGTATCGCTGCCATCGTGTTCGGAGTCATCGCCGGTTTGATCATCTGGGTAACCACGTTGTCCTTGCTGGTTCATGGCGGCCGGCGACTCGTTTCGGATACCGTTTACCGCTGGATAAACTTCGGTAGCGGGCTGATTTTGATCGGGTTTGGTGGCTGGTTCGGCCTCCAGGCGCTGGAAGGCGTCGCCCGGTTGTTCTTCTAGCGGTGCTTGATCTGCTACACAACTGTTATGGAGCGGCGTCTCAGGGGGAGAATCGCGAATGACCACCAGGCCACGTGTACGAGACACCGGAATCGTCATCGGAGCGATGTCGCCCGGTGAGCACAATGCGATTACAGACGTGCCCGACGTGCGCGTGGGACATATTACTCTGATCTCCGGAGATGGTCCGCATAGCCCCGGAGCAGGGCCAGTGAGAACCGGGGTATCGGTTGTCCTGCCACACGGTGGGAATCTGTTCCGGAACAAAGTGCCTGCTGCGGTTTCCGTGCTCAACGGTTTCGGCAAATGCCTGGGGCAGGAACAGATCGACGAGCTCGGACTGATCGAAAGCCCGATCGCGCTGACTGGAACGATGAACGTCGGTATCGTGGCGGACGGGATCATCGAGCACGCGATTCGGGAGAACCCTGATTGCGGGGTCACCACATCGACCGTAAACGCCGTGGTCACCGAATGCTCGGACGCGTACCTGAACGACCAGCACGGGCGCCACGTTCGTCAGGAGCACGTTCTCTCGTCGATCGAGGGGGCGCGGACCGGACCGGTCACCGAAGGAAACGTCGGCGCGGGAACCGGCATGACCCTGTTCGGCTTCAAGGGTGGAATCGGCACCGCCTCCCGGCGGCTATCTGAAAGGCATGGTCAGTACACCGTTGGGGTCATGGTGCTCGGAAACTGCGGGCGCCGGGAGCAGTTGCGGATAAACGGCGCGCCGGTTGGCCATCATCTCCGGGACTGGAAACCGGCGGTGGACGGAGAAGACACCGGGTCAATCATCATCATCGTGGCGACCGACGCACCGATGCTGGACAGAGCACTCGGTCGCCTCGCTCGGCGGGCCGGGATGGGTCTGGCCAGGACTGGTTCGATTGCCGCGCACGGGTCGGGTGACTACATCATCGCGTTCTCAAACGCTCAGCAGGTCCCGCATGATCCAACCGGGCAGGTTCTGACGCTAGCCCAGGTTGAGGAGACCGGCAGCCTGATCAACGCGCTGTTTCAGGCGACGATCGAAGCGACGGAGGAAGCAATCATCAACGCGCTGTTTGCGGCGGAATCAATGACTGGCCGGGACGGGAACCGGAGAGACGCGCTTCCGGTGGCAACAGCGGTTGAGATCGTCGAGCGTTACGGACTGGCCCGGCCGCTGGAGAACGAGTCCTAGACGCGTGCCGCGTCCCTGGCGTCCGCGATATCGTTCAGCTGGCGATAAATCCACTCCAGGATATCCTGCTCGATGATCGACTCTCGGAGCTCTTCGGCACGTCGCGCGCGCTCGCTTTCATCCATCGTCAACGCCCGGTAGATCTGATCGGCGGTGCCCTCGATGTCAGTCGGTGAGACATTCAACGTGTAATCGCCGAGTTGCTGGTAGACTCCCGCACCCTCAGACAGAATCAGGACCCCGTTTCGCTGATTGAGTAGAGCGCCTTCCTTGGCAACGAGATTCATGCCATCAATGACCGCGTTTACCATCAGAATGTCATACCACTTCATTGCAGCCAGTGCGCGGTGATAGTCGTCACCGATGAAGAGGTTGATCGGCTCCCAGGCGACGCCGTCCTGTTCGGCGGCGTTGGCGTACTTCGTGTTGATCCGGCCGACGATGGTGTTGATGTCGTCCAGATAGTCGACGTATTCGGGCACTTCCAGCCGGGACGGGACCAGGAACGCAATGAAGTTCACCTTCCCGAGAAACTCAGGATGCTTCTCCAGGAACCGGTCATAGGCGTGAAATCCACGTACGATATTCTTGCTCGGCTCTGCGCGGTCCACCCGGATGATTGTATGTTCGTTCCAGAACATCTCCAGGTGTTCTTCATGCCGCAGCGCGTCTTCTTCCTGCGCGGTTTCCCGCACCGCGTCCACGTCAATCGAAATCGGGTAATGGCGAACACGCGTTATGTGTCCCTTCCAGGTCACCGATCCGGAACGGTAATCGAGATCGACATCATCGAGATTCGCCTGGCAGGTGTTCATGAAACTCCGTGCGTGACCCGGTGCCTGGAACCCGATGACGTCATTGGCGAGCATACTCCGGCAGATGGCGGTTCGCATTTTGGATGGTATCAGCCGCCAGTAGTCGGGATCCGGCCACGGGATGTGGATGAAGTGCTGCATGATGATGTCCGGGCGCATCTCCCGGATGTACCCAGGTGCGAGGTAAAGGTGATAGTCCTGCAGCATGACGACCGGAGTGCCGGCGCCGGCATCCGCCGCGGCAACGATCTCGGACGCAAACGCCCGGTTGGCGGGGACATACCCTTCATCCCACGCGCGCCAGGTCTCGGCGTCAATATCCGGTGATCTTGGCGTGTCCCAGAGGTAATGCTGCAGGAACCAGAGCAGGGGATTGCTGATGTGGTTGTAATACAGGTCGTAGGTGTCCTCGTCGGTTACGACGAATCTGAGCCGGAAGTCTGATTCGTCCGGTGTGACGACTGTTTCACCCGCTGCCTCCGCCTGCTCATGTCGAAGCCGGTCTCCGGAGGTCATTGCACTGGCGACCCAGATCGGGTCAGTGTAGCGGCTAACCGCGCTGACAGCGGTGACGACACCGCCAGTTCCCCGTTTGGTGGACAGTGATCCGTCGGGTTCTTCCTGAAACTCGATCGGTCCCCGGTTGGAGGCGATGATCAGTGTCGTCTCTTCCAGCAGCTCTCGCGCGGCCTGCGGGAGAATCTTGGTGCGTCTGATGTTTTGCCCGGTCTCGGAGCCATTCTCCGGTTTCACGAGCGCCCCTTTTCCGTTTCGGATTCCGGCGAGCAGACGACGTGAAGTGATTCCACGCCGACGCACAGTGCTCGTCGCGGTCCATAATCGTTTCCTGAGTGAACTGTACGCAAGTCAGTGGCCGCAATGAATGTCCGCGCTGTGCATATCCGACGCAGCGTGACGATTCTCCGTGCCGTGCAACGTGTGCATCAGCTCGAGATACCGTTTCAGGTTCGTCGTCGTCAGGAAGTTGGTGCGAACGTGATCATGCCCTCGACTCCCAAGCTCGGCTGCGAGCCTCGGGTCTTCAAGAATGTCAACCGCTCGCTCCGCGGCCTCGGAGACGGAACTGACCAGATAGCCTGTTTGTCCGTTCAGAATCTGCGTGGGAATGCCGCCAACGTCCCCGCCGATAACCGGCCGGTGCTTCCAGAGTCCCTCGGTTACCGTGAGTCCGAACCCTTCGCGCAACGACTTCTGCATCACGATGTTGGACGCTCGCTGAATAGCGTTCACCTCGACGTTTCCAACACCGTTCAGATTCGAAAGAAGAAAGATATCGTAGTCGTTGCCGGCATGGCGGGCGGTCCGTTCGAAGTATGACCAGCCTTCCGGATCATCGTGGGCCATCGACGCGACCATGACAAGCTGCAGCTCTCGCACTTCCTCCCGGGCGATGCGATAGACGTCAATCACCCCCAGCGGGTCCTTCCATGGATCGAACCGGGAGACCTGCGTCATGAACGGGCGTTCCGGGTCAATCCCATAGCGGCCGAGAACGGTTCGAATGGTTTCGGCCGGCAATTCGGTGTTCTTCGGGCTGAGTGGATCAATCGCAGGCGGAATGATCGCGATGTGTGGCATCCGCAGGTCGTTCTTGACATACTGGGGTATGGTGAAGATTGCGCCGTGATGCGTTTCAACGTATGGGCGCAGGAAATCCCAGACATCTGGCTGGGCGGCGGTCAGGTCGATATGACACCGCCAGACCCAGTGTCCGGCGGGTTCCTGACCTGATTGCGCGATCATCGCTTTCAACGCAACCGGCTGCGGATCATGAATTACGACGAAATCGTAGGTCTCGTCCCAGAGGTCCGCGTTTAGCCGGATGTTTTGCAGGTAGGTATCGAGCATATCGGCGCTGATGTTGACGAATGCACCCTGCAGGGAGTTGTGGAGTGCCTTGGTTACTGCAAAGAACTCATCGGAACCGCGCATGACCTGCCAGTCAGCGTCGATGCCGAGATCCTGTTTGAGCGGCACCAGCGCGTTGAGTAGCTCGCTGACGCCACCGCCGAACGCGGTCGCGTTCAGGTGAAGCACACGAGCGCCCTTCAACGGCTCGGCGAGCGCCCGGATCGTCTCGATTTCCTCGTCACCGACAATCGGGCGGTAGTCTTCCAGTGATCTGGGAACCAGCGGCACTGAGGTAAACATTTCGATACAACTCCATTACCGGGTCTTCGGGACCCGTGTTCGATACTACCACAGCCCCGGCGAGCCGTTCGGGCGGGTGATTCGGGGCGATGACGGGCCACAGAGGCGATAGAACGCGCCGAAGGATTCTGACCCTGTCGGTTCAGGTAGAGAGCGACCTGACCCGCTTCCGGCTCGAGAGAGGGGTGGTGCAGCAGGTGAGCAGTGGCGATTCCAGGCTTTGTCCCGATTGCGGCAGCACTGACGTTGAGCTGACGCACCGAGGTTACGCGGGTCCAACTGACGAGCGTCACCAGCATTTTCGATGCGGGAACTGCGGCCGGGTAACGTTCGAGATTATCTCCCGATCAGCCCGTGAGATGAAACTTGACCGCGTCGAGACCGGACAGAAGATCGACGCTGAGGGGTACTCGTATCGTGTGATGCGGGTCCTGAAGATCGGCTTGGACGAATACCTGCTTTACGTTCGCCCGGAATCCTCTCCCGGCCGCTCGCAACATCAGACGAGAGAGTAGCGGCCGGCTAAAGCGGCGTCTGACACCAGCGGGAAGGAAAACGCCCCGGCGATGAAGCCAGGGCGTCCTTTTCATTGCGCCGTCATTGCACCGCCGTCTCTGCCCATCACGTGCTTCTGGAACAGAAGGCGGTTGCCGCCGAGCAGGCCTAGTTGACCGTAATGACGCCTTCCATGCCGGACTCGCGGTGACCGGGAACCGTGCAGTAGAACTCGATCTCGTCGACGTCATCCGGGATGTCCAGCGATACGGAATCTTCCTCCCCGGACGGGACTTCGACGTGCACGCGCTCACCATCCAGGTCATCGATCGTGAAATCGTGGAGCTGGTTGCCGACGTTGTCCAGGTTGACCGTCAGAGTCGATCCACCGTCCGCCGAAACGGAGTCCGGGTCGAAGTACATTTCCCCCATCTCCATGTCAACCGTGGACCCGTTGCCCCCATTATCGCCGTTTCCATTGTCGTCACCGTTATCGTCACCGCACGCGGCAATGACGAACAACGACAGGACAGCCAGTGACAGCACGAGCCAAAGGCGCTTCTTCACAGGTACCTCCTCGTAAGGTTCGTTCGGGTGGCGTACGTCGCGCACCCATTCCGGATGAGTAGTGCTCGGGAAGGCTGTCGGGGGCTCCGGTC
>SKKR01000429.1 GCA_007123655.1 Thermomicrobiaceae bacterium | reverse complement strand
ATCCGGGGACACTGTTCGTGCCGGTGACGTAATCTGCACAATCGAGGCGATGAAAATGGAGAACGAAATCAGCGCCGGACGGGATGGTGTCGTTTCGCTGCTGCAAGTTGCATCGGGCGAATCAGTGGAATCCGGCGCGGTGATTGCAGTGATCGAGAGCGGTGAGGGGGAGAATTGATCCTGCCCCACACTGAACCGCGTTAAGAATCAAAAGCCCCTTTACGCAGAAACCCCATTGATCCGCCTATTTCCGGCTCATGAATGAACGGACACAGTGGACGTTCGCTCTTGCGATGTGTCGTCGTGCATTGCGTAGTGGGTGTACGTATGTATAATGTGGATAACAGTGGGGATTGGTGGGGACAAGTGGGTTCACTTGTGGACAGAACCCCTGCCTTTCATCGCGACGCACCAGCGGCCGGCAGGAACGGGACCTGAACTGCGCCGGGCGTTCGTCAATCACTTTCGAGGGGACTGCCGGGGCCCTCCCGGCAGGGACATGCGGGGATTGCATCAATGTTCCTTGGGCGGTACGCCCACAACGTCGACAGCAAAGGTCGACTTGCGATACCCGCCAGGTTCCGAGAAGCGCTGGGGGCGGAAGTCGTCATCACCAGGGGGATTGACCGCTGTCTCTCGCTCTACCCGCTTGACACCTGGACGCCGCTCGCCGAGCGCGTTTCTTCCCTTTCGATCAGTGACCCGGACGCCCGCAACTTCCGGCGGATGGTCTTCGCGGAAGCCTCATATCTGGATGTCGACCGTCAGGGCCGTGTTCTGCTTCCGGCCGACTTGCGCCAATACGCCGAGATCGACCGCGAGGCAACGGTGGTCGGTGTGCATTCGTATATCGAGATCTGGAGCCCGGGCCGCTGGGACATGCAGTCCCGGGTCATGGATGAGGAAGGCTCAAGCATTGCAGAACGACTTGCGGAGCTGATCTAGGTGGTTGCAACGGTGAGCGAACCGGGCATGAATCCGACACCACACGAACAGGGACATCGGCCGGTGCTTCTCGACGAAGCGATCGAGCTTCTGAACGTGCGCCCGGGCGGTCGCTACATCGACGCAACGTTCGGAGGTGGGGGGCATACGGTTGGGATACTCGAGCACTCCGCTCCCGGTGGACGAGTGCTCGCCCTGGATGCGGACCCTGCCGCCGTTGAGCGCGGGCGGCCGCTCGTTCAATCACATTCCGACCGGTTGAACATCGTGCAGGCGAATTTCGCGGAGATCGCTCAGGTCGCTCGCCGGCACGGGTTCGATCCAGTTGATGGGATCCTCTTCGACATCGGCCTATCATCGTTCCAGCTTGATGACCACGCCCGCGGGTTTTCTCTTCATGCTGACGTTCGTCTTGATATGCGGCTGGACCCGATGTCAGATCTGCCGAACGCCTGGCAGATCGTGAACGAGTGGCCCGCGGATGACATCGCGGATGTGATCTATCGCTACGGCGAGGAGCGGGGATCACGCCGGATCGCCAGGGCGATCGAGACCCGGAGGCGGAATCAGTCTATTGATACGAATCGCGAACTGGCTGAACTGGTGCAGTCGGCGCTCGGAGGTCGGCGCGGTTCACGGATTCACCCGGCAACTCGGACGTTCCAGGCACTTCGCATTGCGGTGAACCGGGAACTGGACGCCCTGGAAGCGGGGCTGCGCGGCTCGCTGGAACTGCTGCGTCTCGGTGGTCGCGTCGCGGTGATTGCCTTTCACTCGCTCGAAGACCGGATTGTGAAGCAGTACTTCCAGCGCGAGTCGACGGATTGCATCTGCCCGCCGGAAGTGCCGGTCTGCCAGTGCGGACACACGGCGACGCTTCGGCTGATTACACGCCGGCCGATAACGCCAGGAGATACCGAGCGGAGCCTCAATCCGCGCAGCCGCAGTGCGAAGTTGAGGGTTGCGGAGCGGATCGCATGAGCACAGTAACCCACGGCGAACGGGAAGTCAGATCTGGCAGTTCCCGCCGAAGGACCCGGACACGGAGCGGCGGTGCGAGCCGCTATCTCGTGATGAATGGCGCCACGATGGTATCGATCGCGGCGATTGCGATTACCGTCATCGGGCTGCTGTACCTGGTTCAGACGGCGCACGTGGCGCAACTCGGCTACGACATGAGCCGGCTCCATGCCCAGCGCGAGAACCTGACGATGGAGATCTCGGAACTCGAGTACGAGCTATCTCGCTTTGAATCAATTCAGACCGTCGAAGGGGTCGCGGAGGCGCAGCTTGGGATGACGCCGCTGACGAACTACGAGTTCGTCGAAATACAGGAACCAGCCAACCGCCAGCTCTCACTACCGGATGAAGAACGACACGAGAGCCGATCCTGGCTCGGACGGGTGCAGGACGCACTGACGGGAGCTGGTGCCGCTGAGTCCGAGACCGCTGATATGCCGGAGCAACCAGCGAATGAGGCGAGACCATGACACCGATGCAGGACATCCCGCGCAGCCGCATTATCATTCTGATGGCCGCGTTCCTGGTGTTCTCAATGGCCGTGGGATACCACGTGTTCTCGTTCCAGATCGTGCACGGTATCGATCTGAGCCAGCAGGCGCAATCGTTCCGCTTTCAGGAGGACGTGGTTCCACCGGAGCGGGGCGACATCCTGGATCGCCGCGGCCGGAAGCTTGCGACCAACGTCCCCGCTGATCGAGTTTCGGTGATCGTTCACCAGCTTGACGACCCTCGGGAAACGGCACGGGAGCTTTCCGCGATCATCGACCGGGATTTCGAGGACATCTATGAAGCGATCACGCACCCGGATCGGGAGTGGGTGGTGTTGCAGCGCAGATTGAGCAACGAAGCTTCCCAGCAGATTGAATCGTTAAACATGGAAGGGATCGTTCTGGACCCCGAGCCCAGGCGGATCTATCCAATGGGGCCGTTTGCCTCGCATCTGCTCGGGTTT
>SKKR01000216.1 GCA_007123655.1 Thermomicrobiaceae bacterium | reverse complement strand
TGTCTTCGAAATCAGGGTGAAGCGCCAATCCCAGGAGCCCGTGTTCGGTGTATCCGCCGGGCCGCGCGACGTCGAACTCCGCAAACGGCTCGGCAAGCAACTCGCCGTCATCAACCACCCTTATGCGCCCGGCGTAGACCTCGGCAAAGAACAAGCGTCCATCGGGTGCGAAGGTGAGCGAGTCCGGCATGTCCAGGTCTTCGAGGAAGGTCGTCACTTCGAGATCGTCGAGATACGGACCGATCAGGTCATCTGCGCTCGCCGGGGGATCAACCGAAACCGGTTTCTGCTGGACCGACTCGACCTCCGGCTCGCCTGCGCATCCCGCAACGAGGACAGCCGACAGTGCTATGAGACTAAACAATAAAAGACGGTGCACGGGTGCTCCTGGATTGGGTCGCCATGCTAGCTCGATTCGCCTCCGGCATCATAGCTGACACCGGCGGATCAGGCTGATCCGGAAGCCAAAAAGGGAACCAGAACGGGACGATCCCGACCGGGGGAGCGGTCGGGATCGCGGGTGAAAGATCGTGCCTGGATACCGTCTACTATGCGTTGATCGCCTGTTCCCTTCGTTGCCGCTGTTCTTCGCGCCATCGCTCGCGCGCCTCCAGCCAGTCCTCTGGCAGGAGATCGAACAACAGCAAGTCCTGGTAACGACCATCCTTCAGGTCGTCCCATTTAAGCCGTCCTGCGGGCTTGTAACCCTGCTTGGCGAGCGCCGCGGCCGAGCGCGTGTTCGGCTCGAACACGACGGATACGATCCGCTCCAGGTGAAGCCGGTGGAACGCGTACTCCAGGATCAGATGCTTCGATTCTGTCCCGTAGCCCTTGTTCCGATACTCCGGGTTATGGAACCAGCTGCCCGTTTCGGCCACACCGTTGATCAGATCGACGAACTCGAGACCGATCATGCCGATGCACTCGTCGTTCTCGATCAGGCAGACCGCGAACTGGACCTCGCCGTCGGTCGGCTGATGTTCATAGAGTTCCCTGATGTACCGTTCGAACGCGACCTCGCTCTGCAGCTCACGCCCGCGCTCCATGAACGTGTCCGTCTCGTAGTGCGATGCCTCGGCGAGCACACTTGCGTCCTCGACCTCGAACGGCCTGAGGTAGACACGCTCGCCAACAACGACCGGATTACGCATTCACCACCTCCCATTTCGGATTCAGCGCCTGGTAGACCAGCAAATCGATACGCCCCCCGGGCCGGCGCAGGTAGCCACGGAATCGGGCGCCGAAGTACAGGTCCATGTCCTCCATCGTCTGGAGACAGGCGGTCTCGTCTTCCGCGATCTCGATCGTCTGCGTCATGTACTCGTGCTCGTCCCGAAGCCAGGGGACGAACAGGCGAATCGCTTCCGCCTTGTACTGGTCGGCGTCCTCACTGGAAAGATGCGGTGCCATTCTGAACGTCAGGTCAGCGGTTCGCATATCCCAGGACTTCTTCTTGATCCCGCCGATAACGGTGTCATCCTCGATCCGGACGATGACGAAGTACTTGCGGCGAGCGCCCCAGACGTCCTTGACCTCGTCCCGCAGGAACTTCTCGGCCCGGACCGCGTTCACCGGAAAGACACTGTTAAACCAGGCGGTTGCGCGGTCCTTGTCGTCCAGCTTCATCGACCGGATGTAGACTCGTTCGCCTGTCAGAAACGCTGGTTTCATGGTGTTCCTCCTCTTCTATAAGCCGGCCATAAATGACCGGGCTAAGCCAGGTGCGTCAGCGCCGGGTCGTGTCTGAATGTCCGGGCTACCCGCTCCGCTTCAACCGTCCAGTCCGCTTTGCGAATCTCTCGACCGTCGAGAACACGTACATACCCATTGGAATCGACAGGATTCCGATGATGGTCATCGGAATCAAGAACTTGCCGAGCGTCGACGTTCCGTCTCCTTCGAGAATCGTCGCCCGCATGCCCTCCAGCACGTAGGTCGCCGGCGAGAACTGGCCAATCGCCTGCATCCAGCCCGGCAGGACATCGATCGGGTAGTAGACGCCCGAGACCAGCAGCAACACGGACGAAATGATGAATGTCATCGCCTCCCCCCGCTCGGTGAACAACAGCGGCAGGACGGCCGCCATGATTCCGACCCCGATGAAGCTGAAACTACCCACCAGCATCAGCACCATTGCACCCGTCAGGTTGGCGTTGCTCAGATCGATATCGAAGAACAGTGCCAGCACGACCAGCAAGATCGCCGAGCGGATCAGCCCGTAGATCACGCTGAACAGGGACACGCCGAGCATGTGAGTCAGCCGGGAGATGGGCGCCATCATGGTGTACTCGATCGTACCTTCCCAGCGTTCCCAGGAGATCATCTCGCTGATGTTGGTGAACACGGCGTGCAGGTACGACCAGACCAGCGTCCCGATCCCGAGATAGAGGATCAGATCCTGCCCTTCGATCTGCTGTGCCTTGCCGATGTAGACGATGCTCAGCGACGTCGTGATGTTGTAAATGATGAAGGCGAGCTCCCAGCCCCAGTAGCGACGGACCAGAAAGAAGTTCCGCTCCACAAACGCCCAGGATGCCTGCATCTCTCGCCCAAGCCCAACCCCGCCGACGGGGTTGGGCCTGGGTGATGGCTCGTACGCTGTTCCCATATGTCCGCCTCGATTCAGACTGTCGGCAGGGAAGGGATTTGTCCCCTCCCGCGTGTCAAACGGCCAACCTCCTGGCGGGCACAAGACCCGCCCCTACCGCGTAAAGCTGGCGGCATCGTTACGCCGGACGTTTACGTCCAGGCGACGGTCACACCACTATCTCCTCGTCGGCCGGCGTCTCGATCTCCTCGATCGTCCTGCCCGTCAGGTGAATGAATACATCTTCCAGCGTCGTCGCGGGGTTGCCAGTCTCGATCGCAACCCTTCCTTTCAGATTCTCCGCGGTTTCGAGTTCGATCATTCTCCCGTTGT
>SKKR01000233.1 GCA_007123655.1 Thermomicrobiaceae bacterium | reverse complement strand
TCATTACGGTCCAGCACCTGTCCCGGACCGATGTCGGCGCCGACAAGGCCGTTGGAGGTCAACCACGACCGCGCCATCTGAACGAGCTCTTCGTTCCCCGGAAGCTCCGGTGTGTCCTCCGCGGCGGCCGGACGGACGTACTGTATAGACGTCGGACTGATGTAGAGACTTGCCGATTCCCCTTCCGCCCGGAAGCTTCCACCACCCTGATCGATCACGTCCGCCGATATCTCCAGCCGGCTCGTCAGGTTCTGGACGTCCTGCAGGCTCCAGTTAGGTCTCTGAATCTGGTAGACGGTAGCCTGCGATGGAATCGCCTGGAGGCTCATATCCAGTTGGAACTGGAGATTCAGCGCCTCTGCGGGGCTCCCGCTCGGCATATCACCCGGCGGAAGCTCACCGAAGTCTCCGACGAGCGGCGGAGGTGGCGGCGTCGGATCCGGAACTGGTGTCGGATCTTCCGGAGTCTCGGGCGTCACTTCCGCGTCGACGTCAGGCGTCGCCTCCGGCGTCGGTGTCTCTTCACCGAGAGGCTCGCTGTCCGGTGTCGGAGTCGCGCGTGCGGTCTCGGGCGTCGGGGTGACCGCGTCGGCGGTCGCCGTGAGGTCCACGTCAAGGGCCAGATCGTTGTCGTCAGGATCATCGTTTCCGCCGGCCACCAGTATGATGATCAGGATCCCGAGCATCAGAACAACTGCGATGCCTCCGGCAACAGGGAGGACGTACGATTTCGAACCTCGTTCGGTTGATCCGTGTCGCTGCGGGGAAGGGTGACGTGGTGTCGTCATATTAAACGTCTAGTCCTTTGATGTACGGCTACGACGCCGGGAATTGTGCCACTCAGGCAATCCCGGTGGAAACCGGGTGCCCGTGAATCATAACGCGCGGGCGCCAGATCTGTTGCGACCCGACCTGCCTATACGACTTCCTGAATTCTTCGGAGCTCAACGATCTGGTCTCGAAGAAGGGCGGCCTTCTCGAATTCAAGCTGCTGCGAGGCGTGTTTCATCTGTTTTTCGAGGTCGGAGATCATGCGGGCGAGTTCGTCCGGTGGTATCTCCGTTATCACACCTGACTCGCTTTCCCCGTCATAGGCGGGGCGCTCCTCGGCGACTGCCTTGACCCGATCGGTCAGGTCCTTGATCTCTTTGACGATGCCCTGCGGCGTGATGCCGTGTGACTCGTTGTGCTGGATCTGAATGGCCCGCCGGCGATACGTCTCTTCGATCGCGCGATTCATTGACCGGGTGACGGTATCGGCGTACATCACCACCAGCCCTTCAACGTGCCGCGCAGCACGACCAACCATCTGAATCAGCGACCCTTCGGACCGCAAGTACCCTTCCTTGTCCGCATCGAGAATGGCCACGAGCGATACTTCCGGAAGATCGAGTCCTTCTCGGAGCAGATTGATCCCGACGACAACGTCATAGACGCCGAGCCGAAGGTCACGCAGGATTTCCACTCGTTCGAGCGTGTCGATTTCGCTGTGCAGATAATGTGTTCTGACGCCGGACTCCTTCAGGAAGTCCGCCAGATCTTCCGCCATTCGCTTCGTCAGCGTGGTAACCAGCGCCCGCTCGCCACGGGAGACCCGTCGCTGGATTTCGTCCATGAGATCGTCGATCTGCCCTTTTGTCTGACGAACGGAGATCTCCGGGTCAACCAGCCCAGTTGGTCGAATAACCTGCTCCACCGTCTGATCGCTGTGTTCCATCTCGTACGGTCCGGGAGTGGCGGACACGTAGATGGTCTGGTGGACACTGCTTTGAAACTCGTCGAACGTCAGCGGGCGATTGTCCCGCGCGGACGGCAGGCGGAACCCGTAATCGACGAGCGTATCCTTCCGGGAGCGATCCCCGGCGAACATGCCGCGAACCTGCGGGATCGACATGTGAGATTCGTCGATGAACAGCAGGAAATCGTCCGGAAAGTAATCGAGCAAGGTCCAGGGCTGTTCGCCAGGTGACCGTCTGGACAGATGCATCGAGTAGTTCTCGATCCCGGAGCAATATCCGGCTTCCTGCAGCATCTCCAGATCGTACATAGTCCGCTGCTTGAGCCTGGCCGCCTCGAGCGTTTTGCCTTCAGCTTCAAACTTCTGAAGTTGATGCTGCAACTCATCCTGGATGTCCAGGATCGCCAGTTTCAGCTTGTCCTGGCTGGTGACGAAGTGACGGGCCGGAAAGATCTCGACCTCGTTCCGCTCAACCAGAAGCTCCCCGGTCAGCGGGTCGATCTCGACGATCCGATCGATTTCATCGCCCCAGAACTCCACCCGGACCGCGATTTCTTCGTAGGATGGAAAGATATCCAGGGTATCGCCGCGGACCCGGAACGTCCCGCGCGTCAGTGTCATGTCGTTGCGGTCGTACTGAATATCGATCAGATGCCGCAGCACGCGATCGCGGCGAACGGCTCCGCCTTTGCGGAGCTTCACGATCGTCGCGCCGTAGTCCTCCGGTGAACCGAGACCGAATATGCACGACACGCTGGCAACGATGACCACGTCGTCACGCGTCAGCAACGCACGCGTCGCGGCGTGACGCAGCTTGTCGATCTCTTCGTTGATATCGGAGTCTTTCTCGATGTATGTATCGGTCCGGGGAACATACGCCTCAGGCTGGTAGTAATCGTAGTAGGAGACGAAGTATTCGACCGCGTTGTTCGGGAAGAATTCCTTGAACTCGCTGTACAACTGAGCGGCCAGCGTTTTGTTGTGCGCCAGCACCAGTGTCGGACGACCAATTCGGGCGATGACGTTCGCCATTGTGAAGGTCTTGCCCGAGCCGGTGACGCCGAGAAGCGTCTGATGCCGGAAGCCCTTCTCGAGACCCTCGGTTAGCTGGTCAATCGCCTTGGGTTGATCGCCGGTTGGCTGAAAATCGGTACTGAGATTGAATGGCGCCACGGCTCACACTCGCT
>SKKR01000299.1 GCA_007123655.1 Thermomicrobiaceae bacterium | reverse complement strand
GAAGCGTTCGGCTCCTTCGATAACCATGACCGTCGCGTTCGGCACGTCAACCCCGACTTCGACGACCGAGGTCGCCACCAGTACATCGATCTCGTGATCGCGGAACCGGGTCATCGTCTGGTCTTTCTCGGTTGGCTTCATCTTTCCATGGAGAAGCCCTACCCGGAGATCAGGGAAGACCTCGGATGCAAGTCGCTCCGCTTCAGTCGTCGCGGCTTTCACCTCGAGCCGTTCGGATTCCTCGACCAGCGGGTAGATGACGAACGCCTGTCTTCCCTGTCGGGCCTGTTCACGGATGAACTCGTAGACGTGCTGTCTCCTGTTTCCCGTGGTCCGGCGGGTGATGATCGGTTGGCGGCCAGGGGGAAGCTCGTCGATGATCGAAACATCCAGATCACCGTGCATCACGAGTGCCAGGCTGCGCGGGATCGGCGTGGCGGTCATCACCAGGATATCCGGATTGCGACCTTTGGAACGGAGCCGCGCCCGTTGACGTACCCCGAACCGATGCTGCTCATCGATAATCGCCAGACCGAGCCTGTCGAACTCGACGTGTTCCTCCAGTATCGCGTGTGTGCCGATCAGGACGTTGATCGCTCCGGACTGCAGTCCCTCATCGATCTCGTTCCGGCGCGATTGCGCGGTACTCCCGGTAAGCAGCGCCGTACCCGGCCGCTCCGCTGACGGTAGTTGACCGAAAATCTGCTCGAACGTTTTCGCGTGCTGCTCCGCAAGTATCTCGGTTGGCGCGAGAACCGCCACTTGCGCTCCGTCCTCGACTACCCCATAGGCGGCCGCCGCTGCTACGACGGTCTTCCCGGAACCGACGTCCCCCTGCAGCAATCGGCTCATCGGATGATCGCCGCGAAGATCCGTGAGTATCTCATCGAGTGATCGCCGTTGCGCGTCGGTAAGCCTGAACGGAAGCGACCCGGTGAAGTAGGCGATCCGCTCAGGGTCCGTGGCCAACGACTGGCCCGCCTGAGTCTGCCACTCTGTTTTGCGGCGAAGCAGGCCATACTGGAGCACGAGGAACTCATCGAACGCCAACCGGGCGCGGGCCTGCCGGTTCTCAGACGCGGTGTGCGGGTAGTGCAAGGCTTCCAGCGCCGAGCCGAGGTCCATCAGATTGTGTCGCTCGCGGATAGCCGGAGTCAAAGGATCGACGACCATGTCCCGGGTGATGTCCAGCGCCCGGCGGGTGAGATTCCGGACCTGCTTCTGAAACAGGCCCCGGGTAAGTGGGTAAAACGGAACCAGGCGCCCGGTATGCAGCGACTCGCCTTCGATGTGCTCCCATTCCGGGTTCCGGAGAACCAGGCCGCCACGGTGGCGTTCGACCCGCCCACTCACGGCGATCTCGACTCCCGGCTTGATCTGCCTGAGCACATACGGATTGAAGAACTGCACCGGAATTGAACCTGACTGATCGGTGAGGGTAAGGGTGATCATCTTCCCGCGGTTGCGCGTCGGGCGTTCCTGGATCTCTGAGACATGACCGCGAATGGTGTACTCGCGGTTGAACACAAGACGGTTGATCGGTGCCAGCCGGGAGAAATCCTCATGGCGACGCGGAACCAGATAGAGAAGATCCCGGACGGTCCGCACTCCGAGCGTCTTGAGCTGTTCCAGGCGGCTCTCCCCGACTCCGGGAATGCGGCTCACTGGATCATCGAGCGAATCGAGGTGGACCGGGCGACTGCGTCGCGGGCTCCTCGGCGTCCGTCGCTCCTGCTTTCGTGACGGTTCCGGCACATCGCCAGAAGCGATTGCTTCTCCCGATGCATCGACGTCAATGATGCCGGCAAGCAGGCGCTCGGCGACTTTGACCCGTTCACCACGATCGTCAGGTTCGAGGTTCGCGTACCCATCGAAGACGAGCGCGAGCTCGTTGAAAATGGCCTCGCCCTGTCCCGTTTGCTGCGCGTCACCGGCGGCTCGCCGGATGAACGTTTCGATCCCACCGGTCATCGCGGAATCAGTGAACCCCTTTCGGCGCTCGAGGACGAGCACTTTCTGGAGAAGCTGAAGTCGCTCGGTCAGTGTGGTCGTGGCTGACTCTGCCATGTGGGCCCGCCTGATACCCGCCGGGTTGATCGGATGCTCTGGCCGAATCTTACCGAACCCACCCCGTTCAGTCTCTGGCAGTCGAGACAAGCCCTGCGAATCCGGCGAGCCCGGGCCCGCCGTACGTTCCGATAACCGTCCCGATCTGTCCGGTGACTATCGTGAGTTCAGGCTGGTGCTCCTGAACGCGGGCCGCGAGTTTTTCGGCTTCCTGCGGCGCCCCGAGGTGCATGACCGCGACACGGTCGAACGGCGCCTGCTCCGAGTATATGGTCGCGAGCCGATCCAGTGCTTTCCGGTACGTTCGCACACGTTCGACCGGCTCGACCCCGCCGTCTCGGACCTGGACGATTGGCTTGAGTTGCAGGGCGGACCCGAGCATCGCTGCGGCCCGGCCGATTCGCCCACCTTTCTGCAGGTACTCTAGCGTCTCGAGTGTCGCGAACACGCGCTGATCCGCTTTCCGAACCTCCAGGAAGGCGGCAATCTCTGAAGCGTTCCCGCCATCTCGCGCCATCTCGGCCGCCTCGAGCACAAGGAATCCACTTCCCATGGTGACCGTGCCCGTGTCGACAAGGTGAATGCGGTCTGATTCGATCGCCTTGCTGGCCTGTGTGGCCGAGTTCAGAGTGCCAGAAAGCTGATGAGCGATGTGAATCGAAACGATGTCGTGTCCCGCGCTAAGAATTGGCTGATACGCTTCCTGGAATGCTCCGATGGACGGCTGCGATGTACGTGGCAGTGCCCCCCGACGAAGATGGTTGACAAACTCCTCACGGCTCAGGTCAATGCCATCTCTGAATGTCTGGCCTGCGATCTCAACGCTGAGCGGAACCACCGTGATCGGGAGGTTCCCGATCAGGTCGT
>SKKR01000455.1 GCA_007123655.1 Thermomicrobiaceae bacterium | reverse complement strand
GACGTGGCATCGCCGTTCCCGGTGATCGCGGTTGTCTGTCCGATTCGCTCCGGCAGTTCCAGTCGGTCGATCTCCCGCTCCAGCGTGCGATTGAACGTGCCGACGTCCGGAGTAGCGCTGCCCAGGATCAGGGTAGCGCCGTGCTGCCGCGCGATCCTTCTGGCCACGTCCCGCGCGTGGTATCGGGGAATCTGCCCCTGCTTGTAAGACGGGTCATGTTCCTCGTCCATGACGATCAGGCCGACTCGTGGCAGCGGGGTGAACAGCGCGGACCGAGGTCCAACGATAATCGGGATGCGGCCCTTCCGGGCGCCGTCCCAGATGTGGTACCGCTCGGACTCCGGCAAATTGCTGTGGATAATCGCCGCCTGACCCGGAAACCTGCCGGCGATTCGCCGGCTGATCTGGGAGGCAAGCGCGATCTCCGGCACGAGCAAGATCACGCCGAGACCGCGACTCAGACACCACGCGGCCGCCCGCAGGTACAGCTCCGTTTTGCCGCTACCCGTAACCCCGTGCAGCAGCACCTCCCGCGGTTCACCAGAGCGCAACCCGGCGTGGACCGCCCTCCAGACGCCAGCCTGCGCGTCTGTCAGCCGGATCAGTCTGGTATCCGCTTCATCGTCTCCGGCGGACGGTTGCGGAACGGGGACGTGCTCGACTTCAATGAGGCCTTTGCGCTTCAGTTCATTCAGACCGCGTGAGTTGACGCCGACGTGCCGCGTGAGTTCCCCCCACGCGACGGGCGCTCCCCCAGCAAGCCTGATCCGTCGCTCCAGCACCTCCAGTGCCCGCCGTTGTGCCGGCGCGCGAGCGAGATCCGGTGCGCTCACGCCGGTGCGGGACACAAGTCGAGTCTTGCGGCTTTGCGGCGCTCCGGCACGGACGCGCACAACCCGGCTGATCACTCCCTGTTTCTCCAGCGTCGGAACGATGCTGGTCAGACGCCTCCCGAGCGCGCGGCGAGCAACGTCCAGGCTGACTTCCCCACGGCGCTCCAGCAGCGCGACGAGTTCCCGTTGTGCGCTCGTCAGTCGCTCAGGCGCAACGGATGATTCCCGAAGCTGCAAATGCTCGACGGCTCGGCTCGTCGCGGCGGGAGGGAAGAACGGTGTCGCGGCGTCGTAGAGAGTGCAAATCGTCTCTTCACTCATCCAGAGGATGATGTCCCACTGGTCGTCGGTGAACCGGAACCCCGGTTCGACGATCGCCTGGACTTCCCGGACCGCGAAATCGGGCCGCTCGTCGTGCACCCGGACGACGATGGCGACTTTGTGGCCCTGGCGAAGAGGAACCCAGACCAGCCCGCGCTCGAGCACCTGGTCCGCAAGGTGCCTGGGCACGGCGTAGGTCAGTAACCGGTGCCGGTCGCGCGTGCGTAGCTCAGTCGCGACATCGACGAACCGATGTCGTTCCTTCCCGGTCGCTGGCGTTTCAGTGGAGCAGTTCACGAGTGAAGTCTAGCAAAGCGGAATCTGACCGGCGCCGGCTCACAATTGGCCCCCGCCCCGCTGCAGGAGCACGTACAGCTTCGACATAATCGCGACCGCGGGCAAAAGCAGGATCAACGACCACCACGGTGTTTCGCCGGTCATGACAGACCACACCACACCCGCGGCGAACACGAGCCCGAGCACGATCCCGAGGATGGCGAGCTGCTTTCGCGTTTGCGGGCTTCGGAACACCTTTGGTCCGATCTTGATCAGCTACAGCGCCGAGAGTATCGTTTTCGGCTCAGCGAACAGCGAGGGCGCACCCCCGGTGTGCAGGAAGATAACGGTTTCGTCCTCACCGATCTCGCCCTTCCGGATGTGATCGATTAGCCCGGCCATCGTTTTCCCTGTGTAGACAGGGTCCAGGAACAATCCCTCGGTCTGAGCGAGCAGTTTTATCGCTTCCAGGCACTCGTCTGTCGGCACTCCATAGCCCGCGCCCGTGTACCCAACGTCGACGTGGATATCATCCTCGCCCAGGCGCAGGTCGAGACCGAGATAGCTCGCGGTTTCGTTCGCAAGCGTGGAGTTGATCCGCCTGATGTTGTCCTCAGGATCCTCTGTCGAGATGCCCTGCACCTTCCAGGGCGCGTTCGTCACTTTCTGACCGAGGCACAGGCCCGCGTGAGTTCCGCCCGGGCCACCAGCGGCCGCGTACAGCCTCGTGGCGTTGATTCCCTGTTCAATGAGCTGGTTCATCAACTCATAGCTGAAGGCCACGTAGGCCGACGATCCTATCGGGTTCGATCCGCCGGTCGGAATAATATAGGGAACGTGGCCCTGCGAGGTGAGTTCCTCCGCGACCTTCTCCGCCTCGGCCATTCGCCTGGACTTGTCCTGAATGATTCGTGGCTCCGCACCCAGCATGTGATCGAGCAGGAAGTTCCCCTGGATCTCCGGATCGTCGTTCGGCGCGTTCAACACAAGCACACAGTTGAGACCCGCCAACCGGCACGCAGCTGCGGTCTGCCGGCAGTGGTTGGATTGCACCGATCCCATCGTGATGACATGCGTCGCTCCACGCGACTGCGCGTCTGCAATCAGGTACTCGAGTTTGCGGGTCTTGTTTCCCCCCAGCGCCAGTCCAGTCAGATCGTCGCGCTTGATGAGAATCTGCGGGCCGCCGAGCAGGGCGGTCAGATTCTTTGCCGGGACAAGCGGAGTGGGTAGCTGGGCGAGTGGGAATCTCGGAAGACCAGGCAGTCTCAACGTGCTCTCCTCTTTCTCGAACCGTATCGAATCTCAATGTCGGCGCAGACACGCAGACGCACGCACCGAATTGTAAGCCAACGAACGCGCCGCGGCGTGTGACGACGATATACTTGAGACAATGACAAGAAAGGACTGGACGCCAGTCGCCAGCACCGGGATAATCGGCGGGCGACTGGAAGGGTTCGAAGTGGAATACAGGCCTTGCAGAGCGAGGGAGGAACGGCCGACATGGCGGCACAGCCAACGATCGAGCAGGAATTCAATGAGGCGTTCAAAACCTCGGAGACCCAGTACCGCAGGGCGGTCGAAGCGATCGCTGGCGGGGTCACGCATGACGTGCGACACATGAAACCGTTCCCGCTCTATATTGACACCGCCTCCGGATCCCGGAAATGGGACGTTGACGGCCATGAACTGATTGATTACGTCATGGGCCATGGCGCTCTCCTGTTCGGCCACAGTCACGGCGAGATCGTCGACGCCGTCAACCAGCAGATGCAGCGTGGCACTCATTACGGGGCCGGACACGAACTGGAAATCGAATGGGGCGAGCGCATCAAGCACAACGTGAAGTCGATCGACCGGGTCGAGTTCACCTCCTCCGGCACCGAAGCGACCCTGATGGCCATGCGTCTTGCCCGTGCCTACACCGGCCGGGACAAGATCCTCAAGTTCGCGGGACACTTTCACGGCTGGCACGACTACGCAGTTGCCGGTGAACGATTCCCGATCGAGAAGCCGGTTCCGGGGGTTCCGAAGGCGGTTCTCGATACCGTGGTTGTCGCACCGGTCAACGACCTCGACTTCGTAGAGCAGGCGCTTTCCCGGGGTGATATCGCCGGCGTGATTCTGGAACCGAGCGGCGCATCCTGGGCATCTATTCCGTTCCCGGATGGACACCTGAAAAAAATCCGTGAGATGACCGAGCAGCACAACACGGTCCTTATCTTCGATGAAGTCATCACCGGATTCCGCTGGGCCCCCGGCGGCAAGCAGGAGTCAGAAGGCATCGTCCCGGATCTGACGACGATGGCGAAGATCGTTGCCGGAGGACTCCCCGGCGGCGCCGTGGGCGGGCGGCGGGACATCATGGACCTGCTCGCATTCAAGGACGAACCGGGTTGGAATGCCGACAAGAAGGTGGGGCACCCCGGTACCTACAACGCCAATCCGCTTTCAGCCGTCGCCGGTGCGACCTGCCTGCAGATGGCTGCCAACCCGCGCGTCCAGCGGCATGCCGAGGAGATGGCGCTCCGGCTCCGGAAGGGTTTCAACAAGGTTCTGGTTGACGAGAACGTCCCCGGCTTCGTCTGGGGTGAGAGTTCGGTGTTCCACATCGTCCTCGGGGAAACCTGCGAGAACCAGACTGGAGATGACATCCACATCCCGCAGGGGGTTGCCCCCGAGCGCCTCAAGGGTGGGTCGGACGCGAAGTACGACCACGCCCTCTATCAGGGAATGCTGCTCAACGGTGTGGATCTGTTCCATGGCGGCGGGCTCATCAGTAGCGTGCACACTGCGGAGGACGTCGACAAGACGATAGAAGCATTTCGAGCAACCGTTGTCCGGATGCGGGACGAAGGCATGTTCAACTGACTCCGGGATCAGGTCTGTCCCGACATATGGCCGAAGATTGGAGCGGGCCGGCATCTGCGCCGGCCCGCTCTTTCCTGATCATTTCGGGTTTATTGCCTTGGTGCAGCTAGGCCTTCGCCAGTTGGCGGAGCCCCACAGGCGTGCGCCAGTCCGAATGGCGTGAATCAGTGCCACGCAACACGCCGAGGAAGAGATCTTCGAGCTGGCTCGTGACCGGACCAATCTCACCGTTGCCGAGTTGATACCGGTCGACAGACAGGATCGGGGTGATCTCCGCGGCTGTTCCGCACATAAACGCCTCGTCGGCGATATACATCTCGGTCCGGTCGATCGCCCGCTCTTCGACGACGAGTCCCAGGTCATCGCGCGCCATCTGAATGATCGCGTCCCGGGTAATACTTTCCAGGATGCTGTCCGTCACACCCGGTGTGACCAGCTTGCCGTCCCGGACCATCACGACGCACGCTCCGGGGCCCTCGGCGATCTTCCGCTGATCATTGAGCAGGAGCGGAACGTCATATCCGTTGATGTTCGCTTCCATCGTCGCGAGCTGGCCGTTTCGATAGTTGGAGATGTTCTTCACGCGTGGCGGCATGACGTTGTCGCTGATGCGTGTCCAGGAGCTGACGCAGGCGTGTTGCGTCTTGCCGGTCTTCAGGTGCGTGGGTCGGGAGCTTGTGTTGATCAGGATCCCGGCCTCCGAACCAAATCCGCTGAAGCCTCCGCCGCCGCCGCCGGCACGATAAGCGAGCGGGCGGATGTATATGTCCTCCCGGTGCTCGTTTGCACGGATAAGTTCCAGAATCGTGTCGATGAGGCTGTCGGTCGAGTACTCCTGCTCGAGCCGGACCAGCTTCATCGATTGTTCGAAACGCCTCATATGCTCTGGCAGTCGGAAGACGTAGGCCTCTTCGTCGTCCGGGTTCCAGTATGCCCGGATGCCTTCGAAGATGGCGCCAACCGTTGACCAGCCCATGTCCGTGACGTGGATCGTTGCGTCCTCCCACGGCATCACTTTGCCGTTCCACCAGAGATACTTGGGGTTCGCCATGATATGACCTCCTGGCTCCTACCTGCATCACGTTCGGCGAGAATCGATGCGTTTGTTCACGTCAGTGTGTCGCTGGCGACATTGCCGTAACAGGATGGTACACCGCGTGGCCAAAATGTACACGTCCAATGCATGGGACAGGCCTACGGCCGCTCGATAACGGAGACCCGGCTGCTCAGGTGCGTGCCGAACTGACCGGGCGGGATCAATCGACCGCTGTCGTCGTAAGGCAGTCCGCTGATCCAGCTCTGAACGAGGAAATAGCTGACCGGGTGTGCAATCGGGACGTAGACTCCTTCTTCGAGCAGCATTTCCTCACAACGGGCATACGCCTGGGCTCTCGCCGCCGGGTTGTCCAGCGAATCCGCAAGCTCGGCAAGCTCATCATAGTCCGGATCCTGCCAGTCGATAACGTCGGAAGCAGCGCGGTCGCCGGGAAACAGTTCACCGTACCCGCTTGCCGGGTCTGCATAGCGGTACGTCCATTCAAGCCAGGTGAGGGCGAACTCGCCTTGCCGTAGTCCCTCCTCGTGACGTTCCGGGTCGTGCACGCGCACGGGGACGGTGATATCCAGGTTCTCGTTCAACTGAGCGGCAATGTCCCGGGCGATCCTATCCTGATACGTATTCGTTGACGGAATATCCAGGCCAAACCGGGGCCACTCCGCGGGGATCGGATAGAGTGACTGCGCAATCTCGTCGTAGGCTTCGTCTACGTTGAAGTCGGCTCCCTCACCGGCCAGCGCGTCATCGAGCTCCGGAAACAGTCCTCCGGGGAAGAAACGGTACGCCGCAGCGAGTCGTCCTTCTACGATCAGCTCCAGGCGACGACGGTCGATGACTTTGCTGATCGCCCGCCGAACCGCCGGGTCGTTGAACGGTGGATGCGACACCTGCGGGATCAGACAGATCAGACTTCCAGGGGTGGCAGCTCTCATCCGATCGGCGACGGCATCGTCTGATCGAACCCTGGGCACGTCGTTGTTGTGAACCCGGACCAGATCCAGGTTCGCAAACCGGAACTCGTTGACCACATGAACGTCTGAGTCATCGACCAGTTCAAGCCGCGCGACCTCGCTATCCCCGAACTCCCAGTGAAACTCGTTCGGCACCAGCGTGATCCGCTCGTTCGCCTGGCCGTCGAATCGGAACAGACCATTATCGATGCACGGATCCAGATCGTCCGGAGGCACCGGCGCCAGCAAACGAGTGGCGGCAAGCACCGGGAACGAAACCCGTGACCTGCTCAGGCGAACGTCGAGTGTCCAATCGTCGACAACATCGATCCCCAGTTCGTCTTCCCCGACCTCGCCTGCCGCGTACGCCCCGGCAAGCTCGATGTCCGCGAGCAACCAGGTGAACGGGTTGCTGTTTTCAGGTTGAAGGACCCGTCGCCAGGCGCGAGCGAAGTCGAGCGCGGTGAGTGGAACGCCTTCTCCCCACCCGTCAGCGTTCTCCCGAATGCGAAAACGCCAGCCAGCTTCCTCGGTGAGCGATTCCCACTCGATTGCCCAGTCCGGCTCGAGTTCCAGTTCGTTCGTGATTCTCGTCAGCCCGGATCTTACCGCCGTCCCGAGTGGGCAATCCGCGTCGGTGTATCGATCAAGCAGATCAGCCGGAAGCGCCGCGCCGTGTGCGACGCGAAGTACCTGCTCAACGGGCTCCGGGGTGGGACTCGGCTCGGGAACCGGGGTGGGCGTCTGGGCCGGCTCCGGTGTCGCGATCGGCGTCGGGCTCGGATCATCCGGGATGTCAGCCGGAGTCTCTACCGGGACTGGCGTTGGAGCCGGCGATTCCGGCAGGACCCAGTCGCACGCCGCGAGCAGACCGCCGCCTGCCAGGCCAAGGCTGGTGCCGAGACCAGCCTTGAGGAACACTCGCCGTCCGAACCGGCGGCTGGACAGTATCTCATTTGAATTTCGAAGCTTTCGTCGAACGCGCCTGACCAAGTAATGCCGCTCCGAAGGTAAGGGCGTCGATGTTCGATGATCACGTAAGCGCCGGATCAGCCATCCAGCTCACGGTGTCCGGTTCGATCCGGCCGTTGATAAAAGACGTTCGCTGCCGCTCCATAAATTCCAGTGTCATGTCCTAACGCGGACTGAACGATCGTGACATGCTCGTAGATCGGCAACATCGTGTAGTTCGGGAGGCTGCTTCGGAACGGTTCGATGATCAGATCGCCCGCCCTGGCCAGTCCACCCCCGATCACGATCAGCTCGGGATTGAATACATTGACCAACCCTCCGACGCCAACCGCCAGTGCAAGTGCCCCGCGAGCGAAGATATCGCGAGCCACGCCATCCCCCTGCTCCGCGGCGCGAGCCACGACCTCCGCGGTAATTCGATCGTCCCCGGCGATTTCCTGGATAAGGCTTGAGCGCTCGGAGTGCACGGCCATCTCCCCGTGACGGGCGATCGCCCAGCCCCCGATGTACGCCTCCATGCATCCCACCGCACCGCAGGTGCATCGGGAGCCGTTCGGATCGATCGAGACGTGCCCAACTTCGCCCCCAACGCCGGCAACGCCTTCAATGAGCGATCCGTGATGAATGATGCCGGCCCCGAGCCCGGTACCGAGTGCCAAGTAGATGAGATTGTCAACGTCCCGGCCCGCGCCGAACATCGATTCTCCGAGCGCGGCGCAGTTTCCATCATTGCCCAGCACGACCGGGATCTCCAGGCGGTCCTGAATCAGTCTCGCCAGCGGAACGTTCTCCCACCCGGGAAGATTCGGCGCGAACCGGACAATCCCGGACTTCGGCTCGAGCGGACCGGGGGCAACGACCCCGACCCCCGCCGTCAGACGGCTGCCATGCTCGTCGAACACGGACTCCGCCAGGTTCACGATCTGGTCGACGATCGCGTATACCCCGCCCCGAACAGCGGTACGCACCGTCCGGTGGTGTTTGATCTCGCCGCCCACGGTGACAAGCGCGGCACGAATGTTTGTTCCACCGAGATCCACCGCGATCGCTACGTCACTCAACGCGATCTCTCCTTCGGGAGCAGTCCAGTTCGGGCTGGATCACAATCCGCGTCGTTCGTCAGAGAATGAACTTGCTGCCTTCTTCCTCGAGCACCGTATCGCGCATCCGTTCCTGCACGAACGCAGCATCGATCCTGACGGTTTCACCTGCGCGCTCCGGCGCATCGAACGAGAGTTGCTCCAGCACGCGTTCCATGAGTGTATGCAACCGGCGAGCGCCGATATTCTCGGTCCGGTCGTTGATCTTGACCGCGCACGCCGCAATCTCCCGCAGACCGTCATCGGCAAACTCCACCGTGACACCTTCGGTTGCCAGAAGCTCGCGGTACTGCCGGGTCAGCGCGTTTTCGGGTTCGATCAGGATCCGGTAGAGATCATCCTCATCCAGGCTGTCCAGTTCAACGCGCACGGGAAACCGTCCCTGCAACTCGGGGATGAGTTCCGATGGCTGGGCGTTGTGGAATGCGCCCGCGGCGATAAACAGCATGTGGTCAGTCCGCACCGGGCCGTACCTGGTCATCACCACGCATCCCTCGACGATCGGCAGAAGGTCTCGTTGCACGCCTTCGCCCGAAACATCCGGACCGTAGTCTCCGTTGGGACTGATCGTCTTGTCGATCTCGTCTATGAACACGATGCCGGATTGCTCTGCGCGGGAAATCGCGGTCTCCATAATCGCATCGAAGTCGATCATGCGGTTGGCTTCCTGCTGCGCCAGAATCGAGCGAGCTTCCCGAATTTTCACGCGCCGGGAACGGCGCCGATGCATGAACCCGTCCACCAGATCGTTCAAGGCATCCTGCAGATCTTCATCGCCGCCGCTGCTGTACACGTTCATGCCAGGCGTCACCGGATCGAACTCGACCTCGTAGTCGAGATCGATGATTTCTTCGTCGATCTCGTTCGCATGAAGCAGGTTCAGCATCCGATTCCGCTGGCGCGTGTGACGCCGCTTCTCGTTCGCCTCCCGCTTTCGTTTCTCACCTGGATCCTCTTCCTGGAGCTCGAAGTCCTGGACAGTCTCTGGCTGCTCCGGTTGCTGGTCCGGCTTGCGGGAACGCTCCTTCTGTTCGACCAGGATATCCGCCAGTCGATTGATAGCCGAGGCCTCTGCCTGTTCCTGGACGTTCTCCAGGCGCTGCTGGTGAATCTGGCTGATCGCCGTATCGACGAGATCGCGAATGATTGTTTCGACGTCCCGCCCCACGTAGCCGACTTCGGTGAAGTTGGACGCTTCGACCTTGACGAACGGCGCGTCGAGAAACCGGGCTACCCGCCTGGCAATCTCGGTCTTGCCGACCCCGGTCGGCCCGATCATCAGAATGTTTCGGGGCAGAACCTCATCGCGGATATCATCCGCCAGTTGTTGCCGGCGCCAGCGGTTACGGATCGCCACCGCGACCGCGCGTTTGGCGTCGTCCTGCCCGACGATGAAGCGGTTCAGTTCCGATACCGTCCGACGAGGCGTCCAGGCACCCGGTTCGGGTGTGCTCCGGCTGCTATCGTTTCGGATTTCTGACTCAGGGATTGACATCGTCATCGTTCGCCGTCGCGGTTTCCAGGATAATTCGATCGTTCGTATAGATGCAGAGACCGGCGGTTATGTGCATTGCGGCCCGGGCAATCTCTTCCGCCCGCATGTCCGTGTGCTGCAGGAGCGCCCGCGCGGCTGAGGTGGCATAGCCACTGCCGGTGCCGATCGCCACGATCCCGTCATCGGGGGCGATCACGTCGCCTTCCCCGGAAAGCACCAGGATCTGTCGGGGATCGGCCACGATGAGCTGTGCCTCGAGCCGCCGCAGATATCGATCGGTGCGCCACTCTCGCGCCAGGCCGATCGCCGCCTTTCGGAGATCGCCATCGGACTCCCGCAGGTGGGCCTCAAACTTCTCGAACAGTGTGAGCGCGTCTGCTACCGCCCCGGCAAATCCCGCCAGGACCTTTCCGTCGGCGAGCGAGCGGATCTTACGCGCTCCGTGCTTGATCACCATGTCCCCAAAGGTAACCTGACCATCCCCGGCGATCGTGACCTCATCGTCCCGGAGCACCCCGAGCACCGTAGTAGCGTGCCAGCCGGAGGCTACCGATGTTTCCCCGTGAAACCGGGACTGCTGTTGCTTGCCGGCGTGTCTCATGCTCCACCTGTGTGTCCGCGTCCGGTGCAGAAGTCCTGGCGGTGAGGCGACTCTCTCTCCCGAGGGGGAGCCGGACTGGCCCGACCCGTCTGCGGATCAGGACGCCCTGGCTGCCGCCGCTGCAGACTCCTTATAGCTGCAGGAGCGACACTTCACGCCGCCGCGTTTGCCCGCTTCGACCAGAATATCACCACATTCCGGACAGCGGCGGTCGACCGGCTTGTTCCAGGAGATGAACTCACAGTCCGGATAGCGGCTGCAGCCGTAGAACGGTCGACCCTTTTTCGAACGCCGTTCAACCACGTCTCCCTCACCGCAATCGGGACAGCTTACTCCGGTCTTCACCAGAAGCGGCTTGGAGTTTCGGCATTCCGGGAACCCCGGACAGGCAATGAACTTGCCGTACCGACCGAGCTTGATGACCATCTGGCGTCCACACTTCTCGCAGATCTCGTCGGTCGGCTCGTCCTTGATCTGGACGCGTTCCATGTTCTGCTCGGCCAGCTCGACAACCGGCCGGAAATCGTCATAGAACTCGCGAAGCACCGGGACCCAGTCTCGTTCTCCG
>SKKR01000437.1 GCA_007123655.1 Thermomicrobiaceae bacterium | reverse complement strand
AATGAACGCCGAGCGTTTCATCGCGCCAAGCTCGGCTGCTCCGATCGCGTGATGTGTCTCCCGGGTCAATGGGAGGCAGACCGCCACGTGGTCCGCCTGACTGAGCATTTCGTACCAGTGCTCCGGGCCGTACAGCAGGTCGACGCCTGGTACTGGCTGGTCCGCCCGTCGCCGGACGCCGGACACCCTCATCCCGAGTGCGCTTGCCCGTTTCGCCAGCGCCTTCCCAACGCTTCCCAGTCCGACGATGGCCAGGGACTGGTAGCCGACTTCGAACGTCGGGTGTTCGTAGAACTCCGAGTGATCCGTGGTCTGGGCGCGCAAGGGCTGCAGCCATTCAGCACGTCCCTGTGCCCGGATCAGCTGTGGGATCCCGCGGGCGAACGCCAGCATCAACGAGAGCAGGTGTTCCGCCATATTCGGCGCCTGTACGCCACTGTTGTTGGTGACAATCACGTCCGATTCGATCAGTTCTGGAAAAAGCAGTCCGTCCACCCCGGTACCCTGGGAGTGTATCCAGCTCAGACCGGGATTTCGGGCGAGCAGTTCGGCGCTGATACCGCCACCGACCAGCACCTGAGCGCCCGGAAGCACCCGCTCGAGCTCTTTCTGGTCCAGACACTCAACGATCTCCACGCTCGGAAAAGCCTCCCTCAACCGCGCCAGGTGGTGCGGTCCGGGATCAAACGTGATGACGAGTCGCGTCAGCTCAGGCATCTGTTCCGCCCGGCGTCGCGCTCGCGGTGGCCGCACGGGCCAGGATCTCCCGCAGGCGGTTCGCCGCCAGGTCGAGTTCGGCTTCAGTGGCATGGTTCGGCTCCAGCAGGAACCAGCCTTCATCCGTGTGATGACCACGCGGCCGAATGGTCGGTGAGCCCTGCTGTAACTGATCGCAGACTCCCGCCGCGTCGAGCGGCGCGACCTGCGAGTCCAGTGTGATTCTGACGCGGGTGATCGGCTGGCCCGGTTGATCGTTGACCAGCGACACCTCGATGCCGGGGATGTCCCTGACCTGGTCCGCCAGATGTTCGGCCTTCGCCCGCTGAGCCGCGGCCCACTCGTTCAGGTCTGTCCCCATTCGTTCCTCGAGCGCGGCGACTGTCCCGAGCATGCCCTCTTTTCCGACCTTCATTGCCCGGCCGATCCCGTCGTTCTGCAGCCTGACCGCGTCCACCAGATCTTTACGACCGCAGACGATCCCGCACGTCGGGGCGTCAAGGTATTTCTGCGCGCTGACGACGACCAGATCGGCGCCGATCGCAACGATGCGCTCGATCTGATGGGCCTGCGCCGCGGCGTCCACGATGACCGGCACCTGGCGCTCGTGGCAGATCCGGACGAACTCGTCGAGCTGAACGAACCCGTGCTGCATCGTGTGATGGGAGATCACGAACATCGCCGCGGCGGTCTGCGCGGACAGCGCGTGTGACAGTTCCTGCGGTGCAGTCTGGTTGACGGTCCCGACTTCCCGGACCGTCGCTCCGGCCAGGCGCATCATCTGGGTTATCGGCGCGCCGAACTGGACACAGTGACCTTTCTGGATCACGACCTCATTCTTCATCCCGGACGAATCAGGAAGCTGCCGGACACGGCCGAGATCGTTGCCGGTCATGCAGGCAGCCACGGAAACCGCGATGCCGGACGCCGAGCAGGCAGTCAGAGTGCCGGCCCTGGCGCCGCTCCACCGGCTGATCGTATCGCTAGCGCGATCGAGTATCTCGGATATCAGCCACTCGTGTTGCAGCGCTTCCGTTGCGACGCTTGCGACCTCCCGGCTGGTCTGACCGGTTCCGTAGATCGTCAGCGGTCCGGAGAGGTTGATGACCTGTGTCAGGCCATAACGTTCATGCAGGTTTCCCATCGGTCTTCCTTACACGCATTCCAATTATCCGGGTCTGTCAACAGGGTAACAGGGACCGCGACGTTCTCCTAATCTCCGGCCGCGTTCGCTAGCTGGAGACGACCCGATCGCTTGTCACGCGGTTCGGGGCGGCACCGTTCTCTTCGAAGGCGCTAACGTTTTCGAGCGTCGTTTCCGCGATCGTCGTCAGCGCTTCTTCAGTGAAGAACGCCTGGTGACCGGTTATCAGAACGTTTGGAAACGTAAGCAGCCGGGCGAAAACGTCGTCCCGGATGACCTGGTCGGACAGATCCTGAAAGAACAGGTTCTCCTCCTCTTCGTACACGTCAAGCCCCAGGTACCCGACCCGTTCCTCTTTGAGTCCCTCGATGACTGCCCTCGTATCGAGAAGCGCGCCGCGACTGGTGTTGATCAGCATGACACCGTGTTTCATGGTGTTGATGGCGGTTTCGTCGATCACGTGGTGTGTCTCTGCCGTCAACGGGCAGTGGAGGGTAACAACATCCGAGCGAGCGAACAGGGTATTGAGATCGACGAACTCCACACCCGATTCGAGCAGGCGTTCGCTGGGGTAAGGATCGCTGGCAATGATCGTGGCGCCGAAACCGCTCAGAATCTCCGCGACAGCTTCCCCGATCTTCCCGGTGCCGATGATCCCGACCGTCCGGCCGCGGAGGACGAACCCCATCAGCCCTTCCAGGGCGAAGTTCCCTTCACGGACTCGGTTGTAGGCGCGGTTGATGCGACGGTTGAGCGTCAGCAGCATCCCAACGGTGTGCTCGGCTACCGCATGAGGCGAGTACGCCGGTACCCTGACCACCGTGAGACCGAGCCTGTCTGCTGCGGACAGGTCGACATTGTTGAACCCGGCTGACCGGAGCGCGATCAGGCGCGTACCGTGTCCGGCGAGATGCTCGAGCACGCCGGCGTCGAGTTGATCATTCACGAACGCGCAGACCGCCTGGAACCCTTCGGCGAGCGGAACCGTCTGCCTGGTCAACCGGGGCTCGAAATACGTGATGTGGTGGCCGTGACGCACATTTGCTTCGTCAAGAAATCGACGGTCATAGCCTTT
>SKKR01000080.1 GCA_007123655.1 Thermomicrobiaceae bacterium | reverse complement strand
CGACCCCTTCCCGATTCTCTCAGACGTTTCTGCCGGATGTTCGCATGCGCAGCTACCAGGCGCGGGTGGCTGACGCGGTGGGAGCCAGCGTGACCGCTCGTTCCGGCGAACGAGCGGAAGTCCGTGCCCGGGACTTCGCCGCCGTGTTCAGTCGGCAGGCAGGCAAGGATGAACTGCTGGCGCAGCTCTGCTGCTGGCTGCTGGTGCGATACAGCCATGCCGGGGGACAGGTGATCGTGGTCCTGCCCTCGCTCGATCCGCAAGGCATCATCGCCCGGGACCGGCTGATCGCCAGAATGCACGCGCCACGAATCCGGGTAGCCGGCCTGACGCCGCGGGTCCGCGAGGGCCGGATCGTTGAACTGGGCCGGGCGTCGGTGCAGTACGTCAGCGCCAGCCCGATGGCGAACGCGCGCGGGTTAACCGCGTCGATCCTGCTGGTCGGGAACGAAGCACAGGATATCGAGCCGGACCGCTGGGACGCGGTCTTCGCGCCGATGGCCGCGTCGACCGACGCGGTGACACTGTTCATGGGCACGGTGTGGACGACTGACACGCTGCTCTCTCGCCAGCTAGGTTATCTTCAGTCGCTGGAGCAGGGTGACGGCGCGCAACGGCGCTTCCTGGTTCCCTGGCAGCACGTGGCGCGGGAACTTCCGGCCTACGGACACTACGTTCAACGGCAGATTGCTCAGCTCGGAGCCGACCACCCTTTCATCAGAAGTGAGTATGAACTCATTGAGCTGGACGGAGATGGTGGATTGTTCCCGCCCGGACGGCAGGGCCAGATGCAGGGCTGGCACCCGCCGCTGTCACGGGCGGTTTCGGGTGAAACCTACGCGATGCTGCTCGACGTAGCTGGAGAAGAGGAAGACGCGGGCGATCCGGGACACCGGTTCCGACCCGACTCCCTGCGGGATTCCACCGCGCTGACGGTGGTCCGGGTGGTGCTGGATGATCCAGGTCGCCCGCGCTATGACGTGGTCAGGCGCTATCTCTGGACCGGCGTTCGACACACCGAGCTTCACGGGCAGCTCGTGGATCTTGCTCGCAACGTCTGGAAGGCGCGATATCTGGTTGTGGACGCGACCGGAATCGGCGCCGGTCTTGCCAGCTTCCTCAGAGACACGCTCGGAGAGCGAGTCGTAATCCCGTTCCTGTTCTCCCAGGCCAGCAAGAGCAGGCTCGGCTGGGACTATCTGGGAATCGTTGATTCCGGCCGGTACAAGGACTACGCAACACCGGATCTTCATAGTCATGCTGCCGGACGGCCGCTCGCGGGTGAACCCGACGCCGAAGCGGCGGAACTCTCCCGGTTGTTCTGGCGACAGGTGCGCGCCTGCCGTTACCAGGTGCTCCCCGGGCCGAACCGTTTGCTGCGCTGGGATGTTCCAGATGCCCGAACGCACGACGACCTGTTGATCAGCGCAGCGATGGTGGCGGTGCTCGACGACCAGGACTGGCGTCCGCGTACCGCCCGTGGAGTCGCGTGAGAGAAACCGAATCGTAACTGCTGTGACCAGCGCGGCTCCACGTTTCTCCATCCACACGTCATAACCGGAATACGCCGGCACGGAAGGAAGGGTCCCGCCAATGTCAATCGGCGACACCAGCGGCTCGGCGCGGGCACGTCCCGCGTCCGACTCACGATCACGGTCCACCCGGACCAGTTCTATAAACGGGCGTGCGGATCCCGAATACGTTGATCAACCAGATGATGAGGCCGTTCTGCTGCGTTCCCCGCCGCCGGTGCGGGGGATCGATGCCGGAGTGGTTGATCCGTTTCAACCCCCCGAAGGCGATGGCCCGCCCCCGGCTGATGAAAAAGAACAGATTCAGCGCGGCGAGCGGCCATGCGCTCAGTGGGTCGTGTGGCAGGCCTGGATCACCATGCGGGACGAGCGGGTCTGTCCGGAGTGCGGGCCGTTGCACGGGCAATGGTTTCGTCGTGGCGAGGGTCCGACGCCCCCGCTGCACAGCGGATGCCGGTGCGAACGTCGGAACGTGCACCGGGAGTGCGTCGCCCGACGGGCCGGCGGAGCCGGGGCAGGCGAGAATTTCTAGCGCGGCTCGGTCCCGGGCCAGAAAACCGGGAGGTGTCCGGTCTACACGAGTCCTCACTTTCATAAGGGGCCTGGAACGTCGCGAGGGCAGATGCCGGCCCAACTCGCACAGATGACTGGAGCGTGCAGGATGACATACGACGTCGAGCTCGGCGGTGACGGCTACATGCTCAAACCCGGGGCGTACCAGCGACTGCAGGACGGCGCCGGGGAATCCCGGGTGGCCCGCGTGCGGCTTTTCGACTTCTTTGGAGGCGGCCAACGGGCGGCGCAGCTGGAGCGTGACCGCTTCTGGCACGGAGACGGAGCCTGGCCCGCGTTCGACAGTCAGGGAGTAGTGCCGGGTCCGAAACGGACGAACGCGCTCGAGAACCTGACGGGGAGTGAATCGTTCGATCCACAAGCGAGGACCTGGTTTGCTATCTGGGACGGGGCCTGCTTTCTGGCGCAGGAAGACCGGGTTTACCGTGTTTCCACGGATACCGGCGGGGCCTACGCCGGTCTGGTTCACGAGCAGGCGCTCGCCGCACCGATCACTGACGCGGTGGCAACCCGAGGGTTGTGGTTCTTCGCGCATGGCTCCACGCACGTGGTGACAGCGTACACCTTCGAAGACGGAAGCTACGATCAGGCCGCGCTGGGTGAGGGCTCGACCAGGCAGACGTCGAGGATCGGCACGCACCTGGGCCGGATCGCCTTTCAGACCGTCGATCACTGGCAGACCGACCGCGTCAGCCTGCAGGAGATCGACAGCACTCAGCGAGAGCAACGCTTCGTCCAGGCGCCGATCCGGGCGTTCGTGGAGCACCGGGGCGACTGCTGGTTCATCACCGAGCGGGGGCTGTACCGGTTCACGATGAACGGCGTGCACGAGGAAT
>SKKR01000049.1 GCA_007123655.1 Thermomicrobiaceae bacterium | reverse complement strand
GCCGCCTACGATGGAACGATTATGTTCGTGTCACACGATCGTTACTTCATCGACCGGATCGCGACCCACGTGTGGTCGATCGACGGCGGAGCCATTAACGTCCACATCGGTAACTACAGCGACTTCGCTCGCAGAAAAGCATCGCAGCCCGCTCCGGCGGAACGTTCCAATACCGCCACGAACCGCGCCAGCGATGAGCGCTCGGACAGCAGTTCCAAGCAACGGCCTTCCGACAAGGAAGTGCGCCGAACCAGCCAGCAGGTGCGGGCGCTCGAACGTGAGATCTCTGAACTCGAAGAACGGCTTAATAAGCTCAGTCGTGATCTTGCCGCCGCGTCCGATTCAGGTGATCTGGAACGCATCTCCGAGCTCGGAAAGGAGTACGAGACAGTCCAGGATCGGCTTGATTCCAGCTACGAGCAGTGGGAAGTGCTGACTGAAGACCTGTCGGTGAAAACGGAAGCGATCAGGAATGCCTGATCGACGACCGATCGTTCTGGGGATTACCGGGAACATCGCCTGCGGCAAATCACTCGTTGCGAGCATCCTGCAGGAACACGGCGCCGAGGTCATCGACGCTGACCACATTGCCCACGACCTGATGTCACCGGGTTCAGGGATCACAGCCGAGATCGCTGCCCGGTTCGGGAACGACGTCCTGAAACCGGACGGTTCCATCGACCGGCCCGCGCTTGGAAAGATCGTCTTCTCGGACCCTGAAGCGCTGGCGGAGCTGGAACGCATCACCCATCCCGCGGTGGTCGAAACGATCCTGGGTCGCGCGGCGAAGTCGACCGCCGGGGTCCTCGTAATCGACGCAATCAAGCTCTTCGAGTCAGGATTGGCAAACCATTGCGATGAGGTGTGGGCGGTTTTCTGTGATCCGGAGATCCAGCGGTCCCGGCTGATGGAGCGAAACGGCATCGATGACGCCGAAGCGGACCGGCGGATTCGCGCGCAGCCGCCGCAGTCGGAGAAACGGGAACGTGCCCATCGGGTCATCGATAACAGCGGCGGTGTTGCCGACACCCGGGAACAGGTGCTCGCGGCCCATCAACGCCTGCTAAGATCTCACTGAGTAACTCGGAACATGGTGCGCGATTCGTCCGTTACATCTAAGTGGTGACCAAATAGACCAGCGCGAGCGCACCCTGGCATGAGCGAACATAAGCTGTGAAAGTGGGACATCCAGCCCTGAAGCGCTGGGCGTCCAAGAAGGGAGAATGCCGCGTGGCAGACCCGATTCGACTGGAAGTCTGGTTCGATTACGCATGACCATACGTCTACACCGCGGCGGTCTTGCTGCGGAAGGCCAAAGACATCGAGGGAGACAATCTCGAGATCGAGTGGCGCTACCTCTCCCTGGAGCAGATCAACACCAAAGAAGCCAACGGGTGGAGGATCTGGGATCAGCCGTCGTCTTACCCGATGCGTAGCCGCTGGGCGTTTCGCGGGGCGGAAGCGGCCAGAAAGCAGGGGAACGACGCGTTCGAACGATTCCACTTGAACCTGTTGAAAGCCCGCCACGTGGATCGGAAGGAACTGACGACGATCGAGACGATCTACGAGACCGCCGAAGCGTCCGGCCTTGACCTGGACCGGTTCAAGCAGGACTTCGAAGAGGCAACGATTGACCAGGTCGGCGTCGAACATCAAGCCGGGGTCGAAAAACACGGCGTCTTCGGTACGCCAACGCTTGTGTTCAACGAAGAACACGCCGGCTACCTGAAGCTGAGACCATTGCCACCAGACGATGAGCTTGGCGAGACCTGGAAGGAAGTCAAAGCGCTCATCTACGGGCGGCCCGAGATCGGCGAGATCAAAAGGCCGGTACCGAAGCGGGACAATTGAATCCCGGTCGAGTCCGTGGGTGAAGACCGCGGATCCATGTTCCGGCGGTCCGAGGAGACACGGCAAGGTATGTGCGACCGAGGGTCCGGACGCTAGCGTGCGGGGCGGAACGTTTGCCATACTAGCAACATGGCCATGCACGCGTTGAAGCGTCTCATATGGTCAAACCGGGAACGTTCGATCGATGCCCGGGGGTGGCGGGACCCACCCAACTGCAACACGGGAGCAACGGCGCTCGACGGAAGCCCGCACTCCCATGTGAGGAAGTAGCGCTGCATGGAAGCATCAATCCGACTCGGCACGATTCGCGGCATCCCTATCGGGTTGCACTATTCCTGGTTCATCGTCTTCGGGCTGCTGACCTACTTCCTCTCGATGCCAAGTGGCTTCCTGCAGCAGTTCTACCCCGGTTGGGAGACGACAACCTACTGGATCGTCGCGGCAACGGCGAGTCTGCTTCTCTTTGTATCCGTGCTGCTGCACGAGCTTGGCCACTCGTTCACCGCCCAGCATAAAGGCATTCCGGTGCGGAGTATCACGCTCTTCATCTTCGGCGGGGTCGCAAGCATCGCTGAGGACAGCGAGACCGCGCGAGACGAGTTCGCAATCGCGATCATGGGGCCGGTGGTCAGCGTCGGAATAGCCATCGTCTCGGGCGTTCTCTTCCTCATCGTTGGCCCGTTTCAGGAGCAGCTCGCGGCAGTCCTCCTCTATCTCACCATCGTCAACACGGTACTGGTGATCTTCAACATGATCCCCGGGTTCCCGCTGGACGGCGGCCGGGTGTTCCGGGCACTTCTCTGGGGCTGGACCGGAAGCGTCGAGCGCGCCACGCGGTATGCCTCGATGGCCGGCGTGATGATCGGATACACCTTTATCATCCTGGGCATCTTCATGGTGTTCGTCGCCCTGTTCACCGGTATCTGGCTCATTCTGATCGGCTGGTTCCTGCAGAACGCGGCCGACCAGGCGTACAAGCAGCTTCAGATGCGCCGGACATTCGAGGGTATCAGGGTCAGACAGCTGATGGAGCCCAACCCGGTCACCGTCAGCGCCTATACGACGATCGAGGATCTGGTGGACCGGTACATG
>SKKR01000563.1 GCA_007123655.1 Thermomicrobiaceae bacterium | reverse complement strand
CGCGATACCGGCCAGTACGACCGCGAAGAGGAAGTCTTCTCGGCTTGCGCGGCAGCGGCGATGTACCGGCCATCCGCCCTCGATGACGCCGTCTTGAGCGGTGGACAGGCGTTCGATACCGGCTTCTTCATGTACCTGGAGGACATCGACCTCGCCTGGCGGCTCCGGCTGCTCGGATACACGATCGTGTACATCCCCGACGCCCGGGCCCGACACGAACTCTCCGCAACGGGTGGCGGGCCGCTCGCCGCGTACTACGTTGCCCGGAACAGCTTCGCGGTCCTTGTCAGAAATCTCCCAGTGGGTATGCAACGTTCCATCTGGCCGCGCTTCCTCGTCCGGCAGGCCCGGAAGCTTGCTCGGTCGCTCCGGCACATCCGGGAGCCGGCAGCCAGAGCGCAGTTCAGGGGCACTCTGGCAGGAGTGCGGTTCGCGCTCGCCCAGCGCGAAAAGCGCAAACGGATACAAAGGCGTCGACGCGTTTCCGCTGACCGGATCGGGAGACTGTTGAGTGACCACTAGGACTAGCAGGGGCTCCAGTCAACCGAACGGTCGCACTCGAGATTCAGCGATCGGGAATTTCGTGCTAGTCTAACGGAATCCGGCAGGTGTTTGTAGAAACGGAAGATCAGTGACCATGCTTGACCAGTTCAAGGTCGCAAAACAGGACGAGGTCCGTATCCCGGCGACAGCGCTACGGAAGACGGTCCAGTCTCTGTTCGAGCACGTGGGCGTCCCGCCGGCGGACGCGGAGACCGGCGCGAATGTGCTCGTGACGACGGACCTGCGCGGCATCGATTCGCACGGCGTCTCCAATATGCTGCGGAACTATCTCACCTGGTTCCAGTCCGGCCGTCTGAACCCGACACCCGCGGTCCAGATACTCCGGGAGCGTCCCGCGACGGCCTCGATGGACGGCGACGCGGGCCTGGGCATCATCCAGGGGCCCGCGGCGATGGAGCTCGCGATCCAGAAGGCGCGAACCGTCGGGGTCGGCGCCGTCTCCATGCGCAACAGCGGCCATCTGGGAGCCGCCGGGCATATGGCGATGCTCGCCGCCGAGCAGAACATGATCGGCGTCTGCCTGTCCGCAGCCGGCCCGAGAGTGCTGCCGACGTTCGGCGCCGAACCTCGCCTCGGAACCAACCCGATCGCCTATGCCGCGCCGACCCGTGGCGTACCGGTCCTGTTGTTCGATGTCGCCACCACGGTTATAGCCGAGAACAAGCTGCGCCTGGCTCACCGACTGGGGTCGACCCTCCAACCGAACTGGGTAGCGGATACAGAAGGGTCTCCGATCAGTGAGGAGATCCCCGCGCCGGCGCCAGGTGAGTACCAATTACTCCCACTCGGCGGCACGCGGGAGCACGGATCCCACAAAGGCTACGGGCTCGGACTCATGGCGGAACTGCTCTCCACGATGCTTTCGGGCGGCGTTCCCTGTATGCTGGATCCCACGCAGCACTGGAAACATCACTTCGTGGCGTACGACATCGAGGCGTTCACGGACCTGGACGAGTATTTCGATCGCATGGACGCAATGCTCGGCGTGCTGCGCGCGACCCGGCCGGCACCCGGTCACGAGCGTGTGATTTACCCGGGAGTCCTGGATCATGAGACGTACCGGGAACGCTCGGTCCAGGGGATTCCGCTCCACCCGGAGGTGATCGAGTGGTTCAACCAGACGACCAGTTCGTTTGGACTTCCCCCGCTCGAGACTGTTCAGGTCCCAGCGGAATCGGACGACTGACCCGATCAGGAAAAGGAGACCAGGCGATGCCCGAACCACGATCGTGGCAGGGGATGTGGGCCAAATACGCGGACCGGCTGCTGGAGCAGACCGGGGAGGACGTTCAGGTCTGGAACGAACGCGTCCTGAGCGATGCTCCGGACAACGAGGCAGGTGTCCGCGCCTGGCTGGCCGAGCGGGACATTCACGGGTATACCCAGCACCTTCTGATTCTGGAACGGTTCGGGTACCCGGACTACCTTCAGGCGGACGACCAGGATCTGATAGACAACCAGTACGCGGACCGCGAGCAACTCCGCCCGATACTGGATGGCCTGCTCGACCTCGTACGCGCCAACCATCCGGACGTCGAGATCGTCGGACGCAAGACGTACGTCCCCCTGTACACGCCTCGGCGGCAATTCGCGGTCGTGAAGCCGACGACCCGGTCACGCGTCGACCTGGGTCTCCGGCTGGATGGGCATCAACCCTCCGGCAGGATGGTTCCGGCGAAGAACCTCGGCAATGAGACCATCAATCTCCGGGTCCCACTCGCCGGTGTTGACGATATCGACGACGAGGTTGCCGAGGTTCTCGAACTCGCCTGGAGCGAGAACAGTTGATCCGGCGCTGGCCCGGATTGACGCCCGCCGCAAGCGATAGTAATGTATAGGGCAATACTGGAGCCGCGGAACAGGAGGAGTAGACCGCCTGTGCGCCGTCAGAGACGTGGAATCATCGGCTGGGAGTTCCGCGCGGCTGTCAACGGTCGAAGTCGCCTGGGAGGCCGGGTTCCGATTCTGGTAGGAACCCACGGGAACGCCCGTTACAGCGTTTGAGCGCGGATGCAGCCATTCTGAAGGGTTGGTCCGAAGCAAGGTGGTACCGCGGCCGATGATCGCCGTCCTTGAATCCAAGGACGGTTTCGTACTTTCAGGGCCACCTGACAGACCGGGCCGTGTTCGACGGCAGCAGCACGGGCACGTTCGCCCGGGGCGTCGATCCACAGGAGGCAGAGACAATGGCAGAGACAGCCAGAAGCGGAGAACTCGCCACATCATACGACCCACGATCGGTCGAATCGCGCTGGTACGAGTGGTGGGACGCCAGCGGCTACTTCACGCCGGAGGTCGATCACGACCGCGAGCCGTTCGTGATCGTCATGCCGCCGCCCAACGTGACCGGCGAACTGCACATGGGCCACGCCATGTTCGTG
>SKKR01000558.1 GCA_007123655.1 Thermomicrobiaceae bacterium | reverse complement strand
TCGCACCCACATGCCCGTTGGCAACCCGGTTTAGCTCGATTGCCTGCCGGACCTGCGCCGCGTCGGTCGCCACCTGCTCACGCCTGTGGTCGACCAGCGCCTGCACCTGCCGGGTATCAACGTGGTTGAACATGAGTGTCCATCCTTTCCGTGCCACCCGTGTGGCTGTCGACCGAAACGGGACCAAAGTAGGTTCCGCTCTGATGGAACACACGCTCCAAAGACGTGTGAAAAACCGTTGTGATCAGCATAGATCGCTCGCCAGTCGACGACATCGGCAGAACTGCGTATTTCCGTGCGCAAAGCGACTACGCATATTCACTCGTCATCCTTCGAATCGCCAGCAGGTGGTGTCATTCGGGAAATCGGTCCAGGCAAAGACCCGCGAAGGGATCACTCGCCAGACCGGCGTTCCGTGGCGCATGCCGTACTTTTCCTCGTAGACATCATCGAGTCGAGTCTGCGTCTTGACATCGAGCACTTCTTCGACGCGACCCTCGATGATCACCACGTCCCAGCCGTCCTCAAGATGGACCGAAACGCGTGGATCCGCGCCCAGGTTCTTCGCTTTCCGGGTCCCGCGACCGCCGCCGAAGTGCAGGTGATCGTCCAGCCAGACGCCCCAGACGGGCATTGCGTGGGGCCGGCCATCCGGTGTCACCGTGTTTAGCCAGTAGTGCCGCGATGGCGCAACCCGTCGTGGGACGTGGTCCCAGGTGAGCATTCCGCGGTCGCCCTCCGGAATGCCGTACGAATCCTCGACGAATGGTCGTGTGCGCCGAACGGAGTAACCTGCAACCTTCTCGAACATCTAACCTGTCTCTCTATCAGCCCGTCACCCGATCTGTTTCCTGTTCACCGGTGGGCACCCGGACATCGTCGGACTGCCGGGCGCCGATTTGGGCAATCGCGCCGGACATCAGGAGTAGAACAGCTGGGAAGACCATCTCTGAAACCGGATCGTCAATCCGGATGTGCTGGATGATCGCGCCGATCATCACCGCGACGAAGTACAAAGCGCTCGGAACAATCAGGCGCTGGTACCTGAAGCTGGCGAAGAGCCCGATCGCACCGGCAAGCTGAATCACCCCGATTGCAACCCAGGCCCACGGTGCGACCTGAAGGTCATCACGCCAATCGTTTGCGGCGCCGCTCAGCTTCACGATTCCCTGAAAGACGAAGACGAGCCCAACCAGAACGCGCAGCACGATACTTGCTATCCGCATGTCACTTCCTTTCTGAACTGCGTTAGACAGGTCGACGAGACGTTATGACTCTATAGTAGGTCGGATTTTGAACAGGCCCATCGGGAAAATGTCGTAGTGGTATTCGCAAATTCAACAGACTCGTCCCTGCGTTGTGATATTCGCTCGCGTTCACGATGTGATTCACAACGCCGGATTGCGAGCCCAGGGACTACGCCGTACACTGCCGGTGGCTCGCAGCGCGTGTGCAATGCGAGTGTGCAGGGAGGATTACTCGAACGCGCATGGTTACCTGGCGACGGACCCTTTACGCCCTCTGGCTGGCCCAGCTCCTTTCGATTATCGGGTTCAATCTCCGCATACCCTTCCTTCCCTACTTCCTGGAAGACCTCGGTACCGACACATTCGAGCAGCAAGCGCTCTGGGCCGGGTTCATTACCGGTGGTGGCGCCGCGCTGATGGCGATTACCGCCCCGATGTGGGGTGCGCTGGCGGACCGCTATGGGCGCCGGATGATGGTGCTCCGGGCGATGTTCGTGGCATCGGTGACGATCTCACTGATGGCGCTGGCGACGAGCCCCTGGCATCTGCTCGGTTTGCGTTTCATTGAGGGTGCCGCCACCGGAACCGTTGCCGCGGCAACAACGTTGATCGCGACCGTCGTTCCGAAGGAGCGAATGGGCTACGCCATGGGCATGATGCAGATGGCCGTCTTCTCCGGTTCCTCGATCGGCCCGTTTATCGGCGGTATTCTCGCCGATATCATCGGGTTCCGGCCTACGTTCCTGGTTTCCGGCGGGATGCTCTTTCTTGGTGGCGTAATTGTGCTCCTGTTCGTCACCGAAAACTTCCAGCGACCGGAACCGAAGTCTCAGGAGCAGAAGGATAGCGAGGTCTCGACCTGGTCGATCATCATCGGCGCCTCGATGCTGGCGATGATGCTTGTGCTGCTGGTTGCCCGGACCGGTCAGAGCGCCGCGCAGCCGCTGGTGCCGCTGTTCATGGATCTGCTCGGCGCGGAAGGACGGGCGTCGTCGCTCTCCGGCCTGGCGCTCGGGCTGATGGGTGTGACGAGCGCGATCTCAAGCGTGGTGCTGGGTCGCCTCGCGGATCGGATCGGTCCACGCAGTATTCTGATCCTGGCGGTGTCGCTCGCCGGTGTTCTGTACTTCCCACAGGCCGCCGCGCAGAGCCCGACCCAGTTCATCTTCGCGACGGGTCTGTTCGGGGTGGCGCTTGGCGGAATCATGCCGACTGCAGCGGCAATCGTGGCGAGCCTGGCGCCGATGGAGCGTCGGGGCATCATCTACGGCTTCACGAACTCCGCGATGTCTGTGGGTGCGTTCATCGGTCCGATCGGCGGAACGGTGATCGCAGCGTTTATCGACATGCGGATCGCGTTCGCGTTCCTCGGTGTCTCTATGCTCGTGACGGCAGTGTACATCTGGTATGCGCTGCCGAAGTCGCTCGATCGTGGGCGGGGCACTCCGGTTTCAAACGATGACGACAAATGACCTGCCGGATCCGCTAACATTAACCGGCTGACATCTGCCTCACCACCGGCTCTTGCGGTCCTTTATGATAGGAAACGACCCTGCACCCGGAATTCTTCTTTTCAACTGGTCCAATCGTCGATATCCAGCAGCTACTCGGGGCTGATCTCGAGTGGCTCGGCCACAGCATGGCAATGTTCGGGGATTCCCGGCTGATTCTCGTGCTGGCAGTCATGCTGTTCTGGTATATGG
>SKKR01000512.1 GCA_007123655.1 Thermomicrobiaceae bacterium | reverse complement strand
CACCTCCCCGCTCCAGGCTCCGGCTGCGATCACCAGGTTGTCCGAGGACAGCGTGGAGTCCGCGGTCTCGATTCGGAACCCGCTCGAGGTTCGCTCGATCCGATTGGCTCGGGATGTGACCTGACGTACGTGCCGGGTCGCGTTGCGCAACGCGTCGATGACGTCCTCTGGCCGGACGTATTGCTCCCGGGCGGCCAGCACCCCGCAGGTGAGCACGTCAGCACAGGCCGGCTCAGCGGCCCGGAGTTCACACTTATCGAGCCAGGATACCGGCTGGAAGCCATCGTTGAGCAGGCTGTTTACGTCGTAGACCAGGTGCGCAATCGGACCGGCGTCTTCGGCAGCGAATAGCACTCCCGGGGACTCCCACTCGAAGTTCAGCCCCTCATCGCGCCAGCGTCGAAACCCCTGATAGGACGCCGCGTTCAGACGCCCCAGCGCGGTGAGGCCACGCTGGTAATCGGTCGCGTTGCAGTTTCGCAGGAACGACGAGAGCCAGCGCGCGTGGAGGGGCAGGTGACGCAGGCTGACGCGAAACGGCGCGTTGTTCTGCAGCATCCAGCGCACGACCTGGTGTGGCAACCCTGGAGCCGGAACCGGGCTGGAAAGCACGGGAACGACCCAGCCGGTGTTGCCGTCCGAAGCGGCGGTGCCGGGTTCTCGCGAATCGATCAGCAGGCAGTCCACCCCGCGGCGATCAAGTTCGTACGCCGTCGCCAGTCCGATGATTCCGCTCCCGATGATCGCGACGTCCGCCATGATATACCTCACACGATGTCCCGCAACTGGTGAATCTGTTCGCATGATACTGGACGGCGGCTTCCTCGGACGTCAAGTCGTCAGGCAGCTCGATAGGTAATCAGCCGTACCTGTGCTAGTCTCTTGTCGGGTCAACGCTAATTCAGATCTCGGGAATGAGAGTGTGCAGTTGGGCAGGGGTAATCAGGCCAGCGACAGGACATTCGACATCGCGTGGTCCGGCGACGTGGCGGTGGTCGGCGCGGGGATCGTCGGACTCGCGGTCGCGCGGGAGATCCTGCGGCGACGCCCGGAGCTTAAGCTGGCGGTGCTCGACAAGGAAGCGGACATTGCGCAGCACCAGACGGGCCATAATAGCGGCGTTATCCACTCCGGAATCTACTATAAACCTGGCTCGTTCAAAGCAAAGGCGTGTGTCGCCGGCGCCGCACGGATGTACCGATTCTGCGAAGAGCGCGAGATCCCCCACCAGCGCTGCGGCAAAGTGATCATCGCGACGGAAGAGGATGAGCTTCCCCGGCTGTACGACCTGTTCGAGCGCGGGCAGGCAAACGGGTGCCCCGACCTGCGAGTTATCGATGCCGGCGAGCTCAAGGAACTTGAACCGCACGCAGCCGGGATCAAGGCGCTTCTGTCGCCGAATACCGGGATCGTCGACTACCGGAGTGTCGCCAGGGCTTATGCAGAGGACATACTGAAAAGCTCCGGAGAGATCCGGCCCGGGCACGAAGTCCGGGCGCTCCACCAGCGGCAGGACGGCACCGTGCTGGAGACGACCGGAGGATACATTCAGGCGAAGCGTGTGGTGACGTGCGGTGGGCTCTGGGCGGATCGGGTAGCCCGGCTCACCGGCGCTCCCGCGGAACCGCGCATCGTTCCGTTTCGGGGAGACTACTACGTGCTCCGTCACGACCGGCGCCACCTGGTGCGCTCGAACATCTACCCGGTGCCGGATCCGCAGTTTCCCTTTCTCGGCGTGCATTTGACGCCTCGGATCAACGGAGACATCTGGCTCGGCCCGAACGCGGTCCTCGCCTTCGCCCGCGACGGGTATCGTTTCCGGGACATAAGCGCCCGCGACCTGCGGGACATGGCGATGTTCGGCGGGTTTCGCCGGTTTGCCCGAACAAACTGGCGCACGGGCGCCGAGGAGATGTTTCGTGATCTGAGCAGAAAACGGTTCCTGACATCGTTGCAGCGGTACGTGCCCGAGTTGCGCTCGGACGATCTGGTGCCGGGTCCGTCCGGCGTACGGGCTCAGGCAATGAGCGATGATGGGCAACTCGTGGACGACTTCGTCTTCAGCGAGGCGAGCGGGATACTTCACGTCCGAAATGCGCCGTCCCCGGCCGCGACGTCCTCGCTGGTGATCGCGGAGATGGTGGTTGACCGGTTCGAGCAGATGGATGCTTGATCGATGACCTTCGAGCTCGGAAACTGGCAGTTCGAATGCTGTGCATGTGGCTGGCTGGCGAGGAACGACCGCCCGGTCTGGCGCTGCGAGGAATGCGCCGGAGAGTTACGCGTGATTGGTCTCGACTCCCCTGCGATAGCGGACGGGGGGCGAGGCCTCTGGAAGTGGTCCAATACGCTTCCGGTACGGCTCACGGACCGGAGCACACTCCTGGGAGAAGGCGACTCCCCGCTCGTCCCGATCGAAATCGACGGCGTGGCCGTGCATCTGAAGCTCGACAGCCTGTTGCCCAGCGGGTCGTTCAAGGATCGCGGGGCGGCGGTTCTCGCAACCTGGCTCCGCGCGATCTCTGCCGAGCGCATCATCGTCGACTCCTCGGGAAACGCGGCGGCGGCGATGGCCGCGTTCGCCGCCAGAGTTGGACTGGACTGCACCGTCTACGTGCCCGCGTCGGCCCCTTCCGGGAAGCTCGTCCAGGCCAGGGCGTACGGCGCCCGTGTCGTGCCCGTTGAGGGAACGCGGGAAGATGTCGCCCGCGCGGCGGAGGCGGAGGCGGAGTTGGATCGCGGGGCGAGCTACGCCAGCCACAACTGGCACCCCGTGTTCGTGGAAGGCGTGAAGACCTGGGCGCTTGAAGTAAGCGAACAACTCGACGGTCGCGAGCCGGATCTCGTGTTCGTTCCGACTGGTGGCGGATCCGCGCTGGTTGGCGCCTGGCATGGATTCCAGGCATCCGGCGGTGCGATGCCGGCGCTCATCGCCTGCCAGCCGGCTGCCTGCT
>SKKR01000355.1 GCA_007123655.1 Thermomicrobiaceae bacterium | reverse complement strand
TGGGTGACAAGATCACACCAGCAATCGCCGAACGATTCCTCCGGGCGTGACTTCAGCGCAGCGAGCGTCCACGACCACGCCTCGTCCAGGTTCCCTCGATGACGGGCTATCATTCCAAGGCCAAGACCAACCAGCCGGGTCGCCGTGCTGGCACCCCTGGACGCCCAGTTTCTCGCGATCCGATCCATTTCATCCCACTCGCCGTACCAGAACAAAAGGCGCGGTGGGCGAAAGCGTTCGGCGATCTCGACCAGAGACATACCGCGGTGACTCTCCCAGACAGTGCTCACGAGTCGCTCAACCCGGTCACGCTCCGCTGGCTGGTCGAGATTGAAGTAGACCAGATGCATGAGCGTGTACTGCAGAAAGTGCAATGGGAGATCGGCCGGGGTCCGGTAACCGGCTCGAACGGTTTCCAGGGCATTGGCGGCCTCGAGGGGCATGCCGCGCATGTTATAGGCGTGTCCAAGACCGAGATATGCGTCAAAGTAGTCGTCTCTATGAATCAGATCGGTCGAGCGTCTCTCTTCAGGGATTCGCTTGATGAATTCGGTGCCCATGTCGATCGCCTCGGCATATCGGCCGGCGACTGCGAGCCAGTGAATGAGGATTCCCCGCTGGCTTTTCGGGTCTGGAATCGGTAAACGGACGAAGAGGGACTTCTCGGCCTCGAGAGACTCGAACTGGCGCTCGATGTAGTCTGGTTCCAGAGATTCCAGAATATGAACGCCGTGCTCGATCGCGGTCAGGCCCTCTCTGATCTCACCGTATATGCATTCAATCAAGCCGGATGCGGTGACCGACAAACCGTGGAGCAGCCAGTTTTTCTGATCACGTGCAAGTTCAGCCGCGGTCTGAAGGGACGCCAGGCTGACGGCTCTGTCCGCGCGACGGGACAACATGCCGATGTGGAAGTGAAGCCAGGCCCGGTAGATGGCGGATTCGGAATTGACAGGCATCAATTCAATTGCGGACTGAAAACGTTCGACAGCGGCAATCCACGCGTACTGGCGGGCTGCGCGTTCGCCCGCACGAATCAACCACTCAGCCGCCCGCGGGTCATTCGCCTGACGGAGATGGTCGGCAACCGCATCGGGCTCGACGGAGGCTTGCCTGAGAAGCGCGTCTGCAACGCGGCGATGCATCCGCTCAGCACGCGCGGAGAGGATCGAACCATGAAACACTTCTCGCACCAGCGCGTGCCTGAATCGAACGATCGATCGACCCGGTACGGCTTCCAGTAGGTGTTCGTGGATCGCACGCTCGATTGTTGCCAGCGTCTCTTCTTCCGGCATCCCGGCGACTTCCTGCAGAAGGTCGAATGGAACATCAACTCCGATGACTGCCGCTGTCTGGAGCAGGCGGCGATCGCTCGAGCCAAGTCGCTCCAGTCGCGCGTCGACGACCTGATGTATGAGCGGTGGAACATGCACTCCGGAGAGATCGGCCAGCGTCCAGCCGCCATCGTTGCGGGACAACTGCTGATCCTGCTCCATCGTCAGGAGCACTTCCTGTATGAAGAATGGGTTTCCGTCCGTATATTGCTGAACATGGCGAAGCAGACGAGCGCGGTCCTTGCCCGTAAGGCGGTACCGCTGGTCGAGTAACTCGGCGATTTCGCCGCGGTCAAGTCGGCGCAAACCAATTCGGGATGCGTTCGCCTCTCGAATGAGGTAGGGGAGATATCGGTACAGCGACTGATCGGGCGTCAGCTCGCTATCCCGATAGGTCACGACTATCAGCACATGGTTGCTGGCGAGGTCACGTGCGACATACCGAAGGAGTTCGATGCTCGCCTCGTCGGCCCAGTGGATGTCCTCCAGGACCACTACGAGGGGTTTCTCCTTGCTTCGGGCGATGATCAGTTCGTACAGGTTTCGGAACAAGCTCTGTCTGGTACCTCGTTCGCCGCTGGATTCATGACCTTCCAGAGCGTAGATCGCGTTTTCGACATGAACCGTCACGTTCCGCAAAGCGTTGGGGTCGGCCTGAGCGAGATTGACGTTCTCTGTTACGCCGTAGACGCCATACGAATGACGAACGACGAGGTGATCGGCCAGCAAGCGACGCAGTGCCTGTGTCGCGGCGTTGGCGGTTAGGCCGAGCGAGTCCGCGACGTCATGCGGTCGTGATGGACCGCGTTCCAGCAGAAACTCGAGAATCCGACGTCGTTCCGGCGTGGTGACCGGGGCGGTCCCGCCTCCGGAATCAAACCTGAGGTTCCCTGCCGCCCGGAGGTCGAAAATCCGTGAATTCAGCCACGGTCCGTAAGGTGGGGTGGTCTCGAGGTCGTAGCAGTTGCCGGTGAAAACCTGAAACTCTGCACTGACGGCCAGTGAGGTTGCCTGGTTGACCAGGGTGGTCTTGCCAATGCCAGCCTCACCACTGATGATGGCCAGCCTGCCTCGTCCCGTCGAAAGGGCGCTCACGAGGCTCTGCAACTCAAGCAGCTCTTCCCGGCGTCCAACAGGAGAGTTTCGTCCGATGGATGGCGCGCCGTCTGGTCTCACGACGCCCTCCTCCACACGCTGGCGGACGGAGAGTACATATCGCCGAACCGCAGAGACAATTCAGCCCGTGTAGCAGCTCTGTTACGGCCAGAACGGGATCACAGTTACGCGCCCCCGCCGTGGGTGAAGCGTGTCCCGGGATGCTGAACGAATCAGACTCGCGCAGAATCACCCGGAAGTGACTCACTTACGTGCTTTGTGTGCCGGTGGGGCGGCAACTGAGCACCCCGGATCACTCGTTCCGCAATCATTAACGCCAAACAGCTCAAGTGGTCACGTTGCTGACTTCGTGTTCCAGGATTGCACGAAGAGCCAAGGGTGAAGCGATGCCCCACCTATGGGCAAAGTCGAATCGTCGGCGCGAGTAGCGACTGATGGTGGCGGATGGTCAAGCTTCTCCCCTGGAAACTTTTAGACGGGGAGTCACGCGGGATCGAAAAACCCC
>SKKR01000015.1 GCA_007123655.1 Thermomicrobiaceae bacterium | reverse complement strand
GTTATCACGACTCGACCTGTAGTCCTGAACGCGTTCGATTTGCAGTCTCACCGAGTCGTCATCGATATGATGAAGCTGGATCTTCCCTTCATCTTCGGTTTGATACCTGTTCACACCGACAATGACTCGTTCGCCCCGCTGGAGTTTGAGCTCCCATTCGTACGCGGCGTCGGCAATCGCCTCCTGAACGTACCCTCGCTCCACGGCTGAAACGGCGCCGCCCTGCCGCTCGATCTCGTCGATGATCTCCCAGGCCTGCGCCTCCAGCCTATCCGTCAGTTCCTCCACGAAATACGAACCGGCCAGCGGGTCCGCCGTGTCGGCAGCGCCGGTTTCGTCCGAGAGGATCTGCTGCGTTCGCAGCGCGAGCGTTGCCGCCTCTTCGGTCGGGAGCGCCAGCGCCTCGTCATACCCGTTGGTGTGCAGGCTCTGCGCGCCTCCGAGTACCGCGGAGAGCGCCTGATAGGCGACGCGAACGACGTTGTTAAGCGGCTGCTGCGCGGTCAGGGAACTTCCGGCGGTCTGCGTGTGGAAACGCATTTTGAGCGAACGTTCACTCTGGGCGCCGAAGCGCTCCCGCATGATCTTCGCCCACATGCGTCGCGCGGCCCGGTACTTCGCAACTTCTTCGAACAGATTGCTGTGCGCGTTGAAGAAGAAACTCAGCCTGGGGGCGAACTCGTCCACCGAGAGGCCGGCGTCGATCGCCGCCCGGACATAAGCGATGCCATTGCCCAGCGTGAACCCGATCTCCTGCGCCGCGGTCGAACCAGCCTCCCGGATGTGATAACCGCTGATACTGATCGTGTTCCAGTTCGGCAGGTGTTCCTGGCAGTAGGCGAACGTATCGGTGATAAGGCGCATGGACGGTCTGGGCGGGAAGATGAACGTCCCCCTGGCGGTGTACTCCTTCAGGATATCGTTCTGGACGGTGCCGCCGAGTTGAGCACTGGAGACACCCTGCTCCTCGGCGACGATCTGATACATCAGCATTAGCAGTGATGCCGGAGCATTGATCGTCATCGACGTCGTCACGTTCGACAAGTCAATGCCGTCCAGCAACCGGCGCATGTCGTCCAGCGTGCTGATGGCCACCCCGACCCGTCCTACCTCTGGACGCGCGTTCGGATGGTCTGAATCCATCCCGAGCTGCGTCGGAAGGTCGAACGCCACGCTGATGCCGGTCTGACCTCGCTCCAGGAGCAGTCTGAATCGTCGATTGGTCTCTTCGGCAGAGGAGAATCCGGCGTACTGGCGCATCGTCCAGCGACGCCCGCGATACATGGTCGGGTAGATGCCGCGGGTATACGGGTACGTGCCGGGGTCGGGCTCGGGGGATCGCCCACAGTACCGGTAGACGGGCTCGATTTCGATCCCGGAATCAGTATAGATACGATCGGAATCGTCAGCTGTCATCAGCGTTGCCACTCTCGTCGGGAATCTGCACGAATTCCGTCAAAACCCCGTGACACGACTTCGGATGCACGAACGCCACAAGCCAGTTGTGAACGCCTCGCCGCGGCGTATCGTCAATGAGTTCGAACCCGGCGGCTTTCACGCGGGTCAGTTCCGCCTGGATATCGTCCACCCGATATGCGATGTGGTGAACGGACTCCCCGCGAGATGCAAGATACCGAACGAGCCCGCCATCTTCAACGATCGGCGACACCAGTTCGACATACCCGTGCCCGGCGGAGAAGGTTGCGACCTCGACCTCCTGCTCTTCGATCCGGAACCGCTCTGGTTCGGAGAACCCGAGCGCCTGGTACGACGCGACCGCGGTGTCCAGATCTTCAACAATTATCCCGACGTGATGTAACTCGAGTACCGTCCGCACGCTCACCCGAACTTCCTGTGCCGCGGCTCTCGACTGGATTCTCGCACAGTGCGGCGCCACCGGCAGCCTGCGGGTCGCGTTCCCGGAAGCGCTCGTCAAAGTTGAATCGTCAACATGGATCGGACCGGCGCGCCCGATACAGAAACTAGAGCGACTGTCGCGCCCGGCGTCTCGCGACCTGCCCGGCATCATCCTGCTCGACGTCTGGATCGTCCTCGTCCGGGGGATCGTCTTCAGGAACGAGCGGTTCACGCCCGAAGTACGCTGCCAGAACCGCGTCCGCCACCGGAACCGCGAACGTCGCACCCTCACCACCACCGGGAATCAATACGGTAACGGCGATCTCCGGTTCGTCATACGGAGCGAACGCGCAGAAGGAAGCGTGGTGTGTCGCGTAAGCGCCGTCAACAGCCTCACCGAAGTCCGCCGTACCGGTCTTGCCCGCAATCTGAATATCATCGCCCGTCCGGGGGAACTTGTCCCAGGCGGTCCCTTCTGTGATGGTGCGCAGCATCCCCAATCGTACGATCTCCAGGTTATCGTCGCTGAAACGCAACTCGCGGACGACCTCCGGCTCGACTTCTTCGTTCTCATCGCCGTTACCGCTCCCGAATGCCCGCACCAGCTTCGGACGGTACCAGGTCCCTCGATTCGCGATCGCCGACAGTGCGGCGGTCAGTTGCAGTGGTGTGCATTCGAAGTGGCCCTGGCCGATCGACACGTTGATCGTGTCTCCAACTGACCAGTACTCTCGCAGCGGAGACTGAAACAGCCATTCCGGGCTGGGAACCACTCCGGACGCTTCGCTCGCCAGCTCGATACCGGTCGGCTCCCCGAATCCGAATTCGGTTCGCAAGTATTCTTCGATACGCTCGATCCCAAGACCTTCGAAGTAGTTCGGCACCGAGTCTCCGGGAAGGAAGTAGTGCAGTGGTTCATCGGCCCCGGGCGGAGTCTGGTTCGGCGCGCCGACGTTGTAGAAAAAGACGTTGCAGGACTCGGAGATCGCCTCTTCAATCGCCACCGCACCGTGTCCTTCCCGGAACCAGCAGACGTAGGTGTTGTGCTCTGCCTGATATCCGACCGTGGGCACATCGATCGATCCGGCGCAGTAGTAATGTGT
>SKKR01000418.1 GCA_007123655.1 Thermomicrobiaceae bacterium | reverse complement strand
GGACGGGATGCTTCACAGGTCCGTGACTGACTCGTGTGCAGCGAGCTTTATGACACTGCTCGATGCAGACTCTTGACACGTTTCGACTCACTATGTATCATATGTCAGTGAAAGGTCATTGATCGCTCAACCAGAACGCAGAACGTCGGGAGAGCGAACGAGGTATTGGCGGTGTCACACTCATCAGAAAGAAAGGTGGGGTGTCATGGTCATGAGAATGCATCCGTGGACCGAGTTCACCAGACTCTTCGACGAGATGGACCGGGTGTTCGGCGACACCATCGACGGTGGCCGCATTACGCCGACGCACCGGGGGTTCCGACCGTTGATTGATCTGTACGACACCGGTGAAGAGTTTGTGCTCCACGCGCTGATTCCGGGAACCCAGCCGGAGGATCTGAACGTCAACATGGAGCAGAACTCGCTGCACATCAGTGGCACTTATGGCTATGAGGTACCCGAGGAGCAGGCGCGCCAGTGGACCTGGTATCGCCGGGAGATCGGATCCGGGCAATTCAGCCAGACGGTCAACCTGCCAGCACCGGTCGACGCGGATAACGCCGAAGCCCACTTCGAATGGGGTGTGCTGACGCTCAAGCTTCCGAAGGCCGAGCAGGCCCGCACGAAGCGCATCGAAGTAAGTACCCCCAGAGCGCTGAGCAGCTAGGCACGGGATCTTCCGCCCGAAGCAGCACTCGATACCCGTCCCGTTCCAGGGGCGGGTTTTTCGTGCGCATAATTTGTCCTGACGCTCGGCCGCCCCTCTTCACACTTCCGCCTTACCGTCCAGGCGAGCTCTACATAACGGCGCCCGGTGTACGTTCATCACAACCACCCAGAACCCTCTTGTGAATTGCGAACGTACGCACCCCAACTTGACAGTTATACGCAATTGCTTCGTGGTTATCGTCACGTTGTGTAGAATACCCACTGGTAGCGGCACGGGAGAGTTGCTATGCTACCGCAGTGACATGCCAACACCTGAACCAGGCGGGCGGCAACCGGGGACACGCAGGACCCGCGAGGATACGGTACGTGCATCTTTGAGTGTTGGGGACAGGGAAGGGATAGCAATGGGCTACGCCCGCGATAGTCGCGTGAACCAGGACGGTGCCAGCACCAGCCCTGAATCATCCAGTCAGTTCGGATGGCGGCCAGAATCAACCACCACGCCATCACACCGACCGGCGCTCGCGTCGGATCCGGACCATCCGACCAACCGGAAGAAGACCGAATCAGGCCACGTCGTGACGCCCTACTGGGTTCCGAGTCGGCCCGGTGAACTCCCTCCGACGATCATTCAGCGCCAGAAGCATGCCGTCGATCCCAACGCGCTCAACGCCCGCCGGATTAGCCAGCCGGTCATGCTCGCCATGGCGGTTGCCGCGGTCGGCACCAGCAGTCTGGCAACAGGCAGCGGGGCGACCGCGACGTCGGGTGAATCGACCAACACGCTTGATCGTTCGAACTATCAGCACTTCGCCACGCTCGGCGATCACCTGGAATCCGGAACCGTGCTGGAGGCCACGACCAGTGACGGCGACGACGAAGAGGATGACGATCCAGCCGAGCGGAACTCGGTCCAGGAGTACACCGTACAGTCCGGGGACCAGCTCAAGCACATCGCGGCGTCCTTCGGTCTGCGGACTTCGACGCTTGTCTGGGCCAATAACCTGGCGAATCCGGACCTGATCTATCCCGGTGATGTGCTCCTGATTCCTCCGACGGACGGCGTGCTGGTGGAAGTTCAGTCCGGGCAGACGCTCCGGGATATCGCAACCACCTACGGGGTCTCGACGACCGCGATCATCAACCACGAGCCGAATCAGATCTCGGACCCGGACCAGCTGGCGGCGGGCCAGATTCTCATCATTCCTGGCGGCATGCCGCCCGAGCCGGCCAGCAGTTCCGGCGAGGCGACAGCGGCGAGCCAGTCCGGTGAATCCTCGGCCGACTACCAGGAAACGGCCGAACCCGCGCCGGAGCCGGAACCAGCGCCAGAACCGGAAGGTCTCTACGTCGACATCGAACGGGGAGACACCCTGCTCGGACTCGCCGAACGGTACAGCGTCAATGTTGATGCGATCGTCGGCTGGGGCCCGAACGGGATTACCAATCCGGACGCTCTCGCCGTCGGCCAGACCATCTTCATTCCCGGTGGCGTCGAACCCGTTCAGGAAGAGGCCACGGCATCGTTCCAGGAGCACGAGGAGACTCAGGTCGAGGCGGACGAACCGCCCCCCGAGCCGGACACCAGCGAACCGGAACCGGAGCCCGAACCCGAACCTGAAGCGACCGCTGAACCGGAACCGGAACAGTCGCAGTCGTCATCCAGCGCGGGTACCGCAAATGGCAACTTCATCTGGCCGGTCGAAGGTGTCATCACCCAGCGCTTCGGGCACACGTCGTTCTCCCAGTCCTCCGGATGGTACGGCTCGACCGGGCATACTGGTCTGGACGTCTCCGCGCCAACCAACACCGCGATCTACGCGGCGGATGGCGGGACGGTGATCGTCTCCGGCTGGTCCGGCGGCTACGGGTACGCCGTTGCGATCGACCACGGCAACGGCTACGTCACCTGGTATGCCCACATGGCGCAGCAACCACCGGTGAGCGTCGGGCAGTCCGTCGCTCAGGGCGACCGGATCGGCCCGGTCGGTTCAACGGGTTATTCCACCGGTCCGCACCTGCACTTCGAGATCCGCAAGAACGGGAACTATCAGGATCCGCTGACCTACCTGCCGTAGGTGCGAACCAGAACCACTTCTGCATTGAAACCCGCCGGTGACCACCGGTGGGTTCTTCCGTGTCGAGAAACTGTGTGTCGGGAGTCTGGCCCCGAGAAGCCACAGGAACGAGTCTGCTGCGCGCCGCGGGAATCTCTATCCGACCCGGTGCGGGAAGCGTCGTCGGTAGGCCGCAATCGATCGCGTGATGAGATTCAAATGCCACAGGACGCG
>SKKR01000583.1 GCA_007123655.1 Thermomicrobiaceae bacterium | reverse complement strand
GAGGGCGAGGACCGGTTTGTGATCTCGGTGCTGGGATCTCCCGTTCCGGACGCGCTCGAAGAAGCGCTGCAGCACCTTAAAGGGGTGCAGGAAGTCGTCCGGATCAGCAAGAAGTACAAGCGCGCAAGCCGGGAATTCAAGCCGGAGGATACGATCGTCGACGTCAGCGGGGTCAGGTTCGGTGGAAACGATGTGGTCGTGGTCGCCGGACCGTGCTCGGTCGAGAGTGAAGAGCAGATGCTCCAGGTTGCGCACGCCGCGAAGGCATCCGGCGCATCGATGATGCGGGGCGGAGCATTCAAGCCGCGAACCTCACCGTACGACTTCCGCGGACTCGGAGAAGAAGGGCTCAAGATTCTGGCGAAGGCGCGGGAAGAGACCGGACTGCCGTTCGTGACTGAGGTCATGACGAACTCGGATCTCGACCTGGTGGCGTCCTATGCGGACATGCTGCAGATCGGCGCACGAAACGTGCAGAACTACCTGCTCCTGGAGGCCGCCGGGCAGACGGGCAAGCCGATCCTGCTCAAGCGCGGGATGTCCACCGAGATCGAGGAGTGGCTGCTCGCCGCGGAGTACATCATGGCGCAGGACAACGAGAACGTGGTGCTGTGCGAGCGCGGGATCCGGACCTTCGAAAGGGTTACCCGCAACACACTCGATCTGAGTGCGGTTCCGGTTATCAAGAAGTTGAGCCATCTTCCGATCGCGATCGATCCGAGCCACGGTACCGGGAAATGGTACCTCGTTCCGTCGATGATGAAGGCAGCGGTCGCGGCGGGCGCCGACTCGTTGATGGTCGAGATTCACCCGAATCCGGACCATGCGCTCTCGGACGGCGGTCAGTCGCTCACGTTCGAGAACTTCGACGCGGCGATGAAAGAGACCACCGCCATCGCCAATGCGATCGGCCGGGGAATTCATGCCGTTCCGGCGGCGAGTGCGGCCGGACGGTAGACGTCCGCGGTTCGCGGTCCCGAGCACCCGGCTGATGCGATTCTGATAGCGGGCGGCCGAGCACGGCCGCCCGAGCGCTGTTCGGAGACGACCCAGGTGACAAATCCGATAGACGACATAAGGTTCGATGAAGATGGGCTGGTGCCGGCAATCGTGCAGGATGCCCGGTCGGGCCTGGTTCGCATGCTCGGCTACATGAACCGGGACGCGCTGGAGCGAACCATCACCACAAGGACCCTGCACTTCTTCTCGCGAAGTCGCCAGACGCTCTGGAAGAAGGGCGAGACCTCAGGCAATGTGCACCACGTGACTGACGTCCGTCACGACTGTGACGGAGACACCGTGCTGGTGCAGGTCATCCCGGACGGGCCAACCTGTCATACGGGCGCGGATACGTGCTTCGATGAAGGTGTCATGTTCCGGGCCGAGGATTCTCCGGGCGCATTTCGGGACATGATCCATGAACTCTCCGCGGTGATCGCAAGTCGCTCCGCGACTCCCGTTGAAGGCTCCTATACGAGCTATCTCTTCGCCGAGGGGATCGACAAGATCGGCAAGAAGATCGGGGAAGAATCGGCCGAGGTGATCATTGCCTCGAAAAACGATGACGATCACGCGCTGGCGCTCGAGTCAGGAGACCTCATCTATCACCTGCTTGTGCTACTCGAGGCGAGAAACGTGCCAGTCGAATCGGTGCTGGCGGAACTCAGGAGCCGCCACCGGGCCCGAACCGGTTAACCTTCGCCGGAGTAATCAAGCGGACGCACCGTCATCCTGCCTTCGTCGGGGCTGATGTCCGGGACCGCCTCGTACAGCGCTGGAATCAGGGTCTCGTTGCCTTCGTCGTCGCGAATGACGTAGACATCATTGGCGCCGGTTTCGATGATGTCGACAACCTCTCCCAGATGTGCGCCGTCCTCTGTGTACGCCTGCAGCCCGATAATCTCGAAATGGTAGAACTCTCCCTCCTCCAGAGGGGCGGCGTCTTCGAAATCGATCTGCACGAGTTGCTGCCGGTATTCGTCCGCCATTTCACGGGAGGTGATTCCTTCCACCCGGATGATTGCCAGGTTGCCCTGGAAGCGGACGCGACCTAGCTGTCGCGGTTCGGACTCGTCGCCGAAGTAGATCGCGGAGAGGTCCGGAATGCGTTCCGGAAAGTGGGTCAGCACGTACATCCGCATCTCGCCGCGCACGCCGTGAGGTGAGGTAATCCGCCCGATCGTCAACCGTTCCGGACGGTCGTCTGCTTCAGCGGAGGGGGATGTCTGGTCAGTCATCGATATCCAGAGAGGCGCGAACGCCGCGGCGGGAGGCGGCAATGTTGAGCAGTGTTCGCATCGATCTGGCGATTCGCCCCTGCCGGCCAATCACTTTGCCCATTTCATCAGATGGAACCGAGAGGTGGATGGTAATCAGTTGTCCGCGTTTGGACGAACTGACGGAAACGGAGTCCGGGTCGTCAACCAGGTTACAGGCCATGTACTCGACAAGTCGTTCCAGCTCTTCCACGCTGCGCTCCCCCATCCTCGCGATGTCGCCGATGTCGATATACACAAACTGGCTACCGGACTCGGTAGCCAGCTCCAGGTCTCCTGTGTGCGGTCATACGCCTGCCGGGCCTAGCTATCGGATTTTGCCTCGGTCTCTTCTTCGGCGTCGGCCTCGGTCGCCGCTTCCTCTTCGTCCGCGTCATCCTTGCTGGCTTTTGCAGCAGCCTTGGACTTGGCAGCGGGCTTCTCCTCGCTGTCGGTCTTGGCGGCGGTGGATTCGGCGTCGGCCGCCGCTTCCTCTACGTCCGCGTCATCCTTGCTGGCTTTTGCAGCAGCCTTGGACTTGGCAGCGGGCTTCTCCTCGCTGTCGGTCTTGGCAGCGGTGGATTCGGCGTCGGTCTCGGCCGCCGCTTCCTCTACGTCCGCGTCATCCTTGCTGGCTTTTGCAGCAGCCTTGGACTTGGCAGCGGGCTTCTCCTCGCTGTCGGTCTTGGCAGCGGTGGATTCGGCG
>SKKR01000360.1 GCA_007123655.1 Thermomicrobiaceae bacterium | reverse complement strand
GAATGACACGGTCGTTGCCGCCGGCCAGGATGTACTCCGCGGACTGCAGCCACTCTTCGATCGTCGCGGCGAATCCACGCTTGAGCAGCACCGGCTTGTCGATCGTCGAAACGGCGCGGAGCAGCGGGAAGTTCATCATGTTGCGGGAGCCGATCTGCAGGACATCGGCGTATTGGGCAACCATCTCGACCTGGCCGGGCTCCATGACTTCTGTTACCACAGGGAGACCAACTTCTTCTCGAACCTCAGCCAGCATCTCGAGGCCGAGCTCGCCGTGTCCCTGGAAACTATAAGGTGAGGTGCGGGGCTTAAAAGCACCGCCACGGAGGAGGGTAGCTCCGTGGCGTTTCGCGTCTCTGGCAATTTCGAGCAGCTGTTCACGGGTTTCGACTACGCACGGTCCGGCGATGATCGCGGGAATCGCTCCGCCGATGCTTGTGTCACCAATCTGGACTACGGTTCCGTCCGGTCGCGCATCGCGTGCGGCGAGCGGATACTTGCTCGGATTGAGCTCGACGTGGTGCACATCGGGCAACCGGTCAATGCTCGGACCGAGATCCTCTGTGACCGGCTTGCCGTTGACGCCGATCACAGCGGCACCGCTGGCGCGGATCGTGTGCACTTCGTAGCCACGGATCGTCAACATGTCGATGACCGAGTCCGTAGCCTGCGTACTTGCTTCCGCTTTCATCGTGATTAGCATCCCGCAACTCCCTCTCACTGCTCTGGTCGCCCGCGCGACCACCTCACCGTTTCCAGAAACGCAAAAAACAGAGGCTTTGTAACCTCTGCTTCCTCCGACGTTGCTGGTTATTGGATGGCGGCTACCGGTCTAACAACCCCGATCGCCCCACCAGCAACGCCGGAGGGGTAAAGATAAAGTAATACCAGTTCCCGCTTTGCGGGATATGGGGTTGGCCGGCAGTCATCTCATCCATGTCGTGTAGCGTAGACGATCTCCGGGTGAATGTCAAGCCCCGTGTTTCCTCACAAAGATTGCTTCCAGCAGTTTGGAAAGCGAATCATCGAGGAGCGTCCCCGCAAGCACGCCTGCGCTAGCGCAGTGGAGAGACCTTCCCGCCCGGGAAGGTCTCAACCGTTTCTCGATCCGCAAGATGTCCGGCAGGGTGGTGAGCCACACTTGTTCCTGTTCGGCCACGGAGCTATTCGACCGTCAGGGTCCCCCACTGACCGGACTCGTAATGCCCGGGAATCGTGCAAACAAACTCATAGGTTCCCGCTTCGTCCGGAAGAGTGAACGTGAGCGAGTCACTTTCTTCAGCTTCCAACTCCAGCTGGACTTCACTGTCCGGCCACGCGTCGAAGTCGTCACCGCGGGCCTCACCCGCCTCAATCGTGAAGTTATGAACCTGTGTTCCCGCGTTTTCCAGCTCGATCGTCAGATCCTGGCCGGCAGAACCTTCGAGCTCATCCGGATCAAAATAGAACTCGCCCATCTCGACGTTGTACGAGTCTCCGTTCCCGTTATCAATGTCATCAGCATCATCGTCCCCATTGCACGCGGCGAGTACCAGCATCACCGCCAGACCGAGGGCAAACGTCACGAAAAGCCGTCGTAGCATTGTCAGTCTCCTGTCACTTTCGGACGACCAATTGGATGCGGATGTTCATCCTCTGCCTGGCATCAGAATGAACTCGATTGTGTCCTGCTCACAGCACAACCGGACCGCATGCGAGTGACATAAAGAATAGCACGAAGTTGTTCTGATCACACTCTCGGCATTGTTTCACGATCTTGCAAGGGTTGACTGTTGCGGTCGTGATCGCCGCCGTCGTAATGCCCAGCGTTCGCTCACCGTTTCGAACGTTGCGAGATTGGTCGTCGAAATTCGTCTCCCTTGACACGGTACACGCGGGACCATATAGTGAACGCAGGAATTAGGCTTGGCTAATTCCGGGATTGGGAGTGGCAGTCAATTGAGCGCGAGGGGTAATCATGAAACCAGTGCGGATGTTCGCCGTTGTGTCGGCGGCGCTGCTTACAGTTGTACTTTCGGCCTGTAACGCCACCGGTGACACCGACGACGAAGACCAGCCGCTGCAGGTCGTCACCACTACCACCCAGATCTACGACGCGGTGGTGAACGTTGGCGGAGACCTCGTCGAGGTGGAATCGTTGATGGGTCCAGGGATCGACCCTCACTCCTATCAGGCAACGGAAGGCGATCTCACGCGCATGGAAAACGCGGACATCATCATATACAACGGATTGCACCTCGAGGGTGCCATGTCCGACGTTCTCGAGCAGATGGGAGAACGTAGCCATACACTCGCGGTGACGGCGCACATCGAAGAGGATCTCCTGATTGAACCCGATGTTGACCTCCTCGGCGATGATTTCGAAGCCCCGCATGATCCACACATCTGGTTCGACGTCTATCTCTGGAAGTATGCGGTCGAAGCGATTCGAGATGAACTCGTCGAACTCGATCCGGACAACGCGGATGCCTACAATGAGAATACCGAAGCATATCTCGAGGAACTGGACGAACTCGACGAATACATTCATGGACGCATCGCCGAACTCCCGGAATCTCAGCGTATTCTGATTACCGCGCACGACGCATTCGGCTACCTGGGCAACCGCTACGATATCGAAGTGCAAGGCCTTCAGCCCGTAACGACGGATGTGGAAGCTGGAGCCGCCGGTATCCGGGAACTGGCAGACCTGATCGTCGAACGTGAAATTCGCGCGATCTTTCTGGAAACCGCCGTGCCGCCACATGGAATCGAGGCCGTACGGGAAGCCGTCCTCGACCGCGGTTTCCAAGTGGAGATTGGCGGTGAGCTCTACGGAGACGCGCTGGGCGAAGGGGGAACCGAGGAAGGCACCTACATCGGTGCGTTCCGCTACAACATCGACACGATCGTTGAGGCGCTCCGGGGTGACTGATCGCCGGTACAATAAGTGCCGGATGGTGAACGACGACGAGGACTGGAT
>SKKR01000423.1 GCA_007123655.1 Thermomicrobiaceae bacterium | reverse complement strand
GTGTGTCGGGAATTCGGTTCGCGTCTTCGATGCGCACGGACCATTTGGTCACCGGCTCGAAGGTCTGCTGCAGGAAATGCGGATCATCGACGCCGTGGAAGGCTTCTTTCGGAGCACCCTGAGCCACCCCACCCGAAATGTGGACCATCGGCACACCGGCGGCATAAGCGCCGGCGACACCGGAGAGGCTGTTCGTTGCGCCCGGACCGGCTGTCACCAGCACAACGCCCGGCTTGCCAGACGTTCGCGCATAGAGTTCGGCAGCGATCGATGCATTGTTCTCATGCATGACAGAAACAACGTTGATGTCCGACGCATCTGACAGCGCGTCGTAGAGATAGATGACGTGGTCACCATCGAGACCGAAGATCGTATCTACACCCTGTTGGCGAAGCGTCTCGATCGTGAGTTGTGCCGGTGACTGGTTCATTTGCGCACTCCATTTCAGAACCTGCGTTCCTGGTCGTACGCATCAGTATAAGGGGAAAACGGAAGCAGCGAGCGCGGTCTGGCCGGGGAGCGATGGCGCGCTCCCCGGCGCTAGACGGGTCGATCAATCAACCGGCTGGTTAGCCAGTTCCCGGATGTCCTCAACGTGATCGCGATCATGCCCGGCAAAGTTCGCTTCCACGAGATCGATAATCCGGTCATACTTCTCATTGAAGTTGTCCGGGATCCGTCGATCCAGATCATCTTCGTTCATCTGTTCCAGCGCCAGAATGACTTTCTCCTGCGTCTTTCGAAAGTCGGTTAGCACCTCGGGAAGGGACTCATCTTTGTGGCGCTCGTAAATAAGCTGGTTGATCTCGTCGATGTCTTTCGACTCCCAGGTCTCCCGATCAATCCCCAGCGCTTCCCAGGAGGTTCGCCCCTCGATGATCGCCAGCCCGCGGCGCTGCCACTCCGCGATGTGCGCCAGATGGTCCTTGATTGACCACCCGCCTTCGTCGGTCGCTTCGGTCATCTGCTCCTGCGAAAGCTGGTCGATAATCGCTTCGATCTCGGCCCGCGCCGAGTGAATATCCTCGAGCACCTCATCGGCGCCGGTGGGCAGATCGTCGTATGCAGTCATCCGTTCCTCTCCTGCGCGTCGTCGAACTAATGATCCGGACATGCTCGTCCCGAATGGCCCGGGTGCATGAAGCCTGCCACAGGGGACCACCTTCACGTCACCGGTTGTTCGGCCAGTTCCCGGATGTCCTCGATGTGGCTGCGATCGTGCCGTGCAACATTGTAATTTAGCAGATCCACCACTCGCGGAAAGCGCAGGGCGATCTTTCCGACAAGTTCGGCTTGCAGGTCCTTATCGGACATTGCCTCCACCCGATTTATGACCTGCTGATGTGTCTGTCGGAAATCTTCGATCACGTCTGACAACGAGCGGTCGCGATTCCGCTGAAAGAGATGTTCGTTGATTTCGTGGACATCCGCGAACTGCTCGAACGTCTCCTGGTCGATCTGGAACCCGTCAGCGGGATGCTTGCCGTCGAGAAGCGCGAGCGCCCGGCGTTGCCACTCGGCGATATGAGCCAGGTGGTCCTTTATCGTCCAGCCGCCATCGGTGACCGGTCCGGTCAGCTTCTCCTCGGAGACGCCGGCAAACGCCGCTTCCAGCTCTGCCCGGGCAGCACGAATGTTTGCCAACACCTCTTCCTGGCGTTCAGGCTGGGAGAACGGTTCGCTCATACGTGCCTCCGTTCGCTCGCGGGCAATGACAGCGAGGGAGGGCTCTTCTGCCCTCCCTCGCTCTGTTCGTTAACCCGAAACTGATCCGACTAGCTCTTATGCTCCCGGATCGCGTCCAGCACACGCTGGGACGTCATCGGGATCTCGGTCACCCGGGCACCACCGGTTGCATCCGAGATCGCGTTGGCGATCGCCGCGGCCGTCGGGACAACTGGCGGCTCACCGACACCCTTGGCGCCATACGGTCCCGCCTTGCTGTTCTTCTCCACCAGAATGATTTCCAGCGGCGGGCTCTGATCGAGCTTCGGCAGCGTGTAGTCCATCAGGTTGGGATTCAGGGGCTGGCCGTTGTCGTCGTAGATAATGCCTTCATAGAGGCCCCAGCCGATTCCCTGAACAGCGCCACCCATGATCTGGCCCTCAACCATCGCCGGGTTCAACGCCTTGCCGACGTCCTGGGAAATCACCAGGTGCTTGAGATCGACTTCGCCGGTATCTTCATCAACATGAACGTGCGCCAGTTGCGCCGAGAAGCCCGGAGCCTTGTCCTGAACGGCGGATTTGCCGTTGCCAGAAACCGGCGGGTACTTGCCACCGAAGCTCATGCTCATGGTAGCGACCTTCGACAGGCTGAGTGACGTGTCCGGCGCGCCCTTCACCCGGACTTCGCCGTCCACGAGCTCCAAGTCATCCGGCGAGACTTCCAGCTCCGATGATGCGATCGCCATCACCTGCTCGCGGGCTTCCTGCGCGGCAGCCTCGACCGCAACACCCATGGTGTAGGTCACCTTGCTGCCGCCACTCATTCCGGCGTACGGTGCGGCATCGGTGTTCGCCGTCGTCAGGCGTACCTTTTCCATCGGCACGCCGAAGGTCTCGGCGGCAATCATCGCCATCGTCGTATTCGTGCCGCTGATATCCATCGAACCGAGCGACAGATTAACCGTTCCGTCCGTGTTCAGCCGGAAATGTGCCGCGCACGGTTCAACGCCACCTGGCCAGCCACCAACCGCGACACCAACGCCCTCACCCTTACCAGTCGGCTTGTTGGTATACAGCGGATGATTCCGGAGCGATTCGAGCACTTCTTTGGCGCCGATCGCCGGCCACGGCTCCTCATTCGGCTGTGGATCTCCCTCGACCGAGATGTTGAAGATCCGGAACTCGAGCGGATCCCAGCCGAGATCGCGCGCCATCTGATCGATGTTCTGGTCGATCGCAAACGTGGCCTGCGGCGAGCCGGGTGCCCGGTATGCGCCGACTCCCGGCTTGTTCGTGAT
>SKKR01000379.1 GCA_007123655.1 Thermomicrobiaceae bacterium | reverse complement strand
GGTGGACAGCGTCAGCGCGTTACCGTCGCTCGGGCACTCGTCAACGATCCGGCTATTGTCTGGGCAGACGAGCCGACCGGCGATCTGGATTCGCAAACCGCAGACGAGGTCATGGCCCTGATGCGTGATCTCAACCAGCGGAACAAACAAACGTTCGTTGTTGTGACGCACGACCCCCGCATCGGCGAGATGTGCGACCGCATCATCCAGATGCATGACGGCGAGATCGTCGACAACGGGCGAAACGGGGGCTAGTCGATGGAAAGCATTTTCGGTATTCCGGTTACGTCGATCATGAATGTGCTGCTGGTGATCTTCGGGCTCTGCCTGCTCATCGGCGCCTACATTCTGATCCGGAACCGGATCGTCTTCCGCATGGGTGTCCGTAACATTCCGAGGCGACCGGCGCAGACGGTTCTGATTATCATCGGCCTGATGCTCAGCACGACGATCATTGCCGCCGCGCTGGCAACCGGGGATACGCTCAATCACAGTATCAAAGCAGACGTCTACAACTACCTCGGCTATACAGACCAGGTCATCTCCCGGGGTGGTGACGGTGAGACTGAAGCCTTCGACATGGATGCGGAGCCGGGTGCGAGTCCCGAAGTTGGCGCTACCGTATCGATGAGCTTGCTGGAGACGCTTCGGGAAGAAACGGCGGACGTCGACGCGATCGACGGGTACATGGCCGTCGTCAATGAGAATGTGCCCGCCATTGTCGGGGAGGCCGAACGCGCCGAGCCGGTTACCACGCTGTTTGGACTGGAACCCGACGCCGTCGACCGATTCGGCGGGTTGCAAGACCTCGACGGCAATTCCATTGATCTGCACGACCTTGCCGAAGGCGAGGTCATCCTCAGCGAATCGCTTGCCGAGGCACTCGACATCGGCCAAGGCGATCAGTTCACGATCTTTGTTCAGAACCAGCCTCAGCAATTGACGGTATATGCCGTTGGTGAGGACAGCTTTCTCACCGGTGTGCAGTCGCCGCAAACGCCCGGCGGCTTCTCTATGCCGCTGGGATACGCCCAGCAACTCGTCGGGTTCGATGCCGATGAGGTCAGCCGTATCGCGGTGACCAACGCCGGCGACGAGATCAGCGGCGCAGACGGCACCGACGAGGCGATGGCGGCGATCCAGCCGTTACTGGCCGGAACCGAATACGGCATCGATGACATCAAGGCGAACCAGCTCGAAGAGGCCGAATTCGCCGGTAACTCGTTCACATCGCTGTTCGTGGTGCTGGGGATGTTCTCGATTGCCGCCGGGATTCTGCTGATCTTCCTGATCTTCGTCCTGCTGGCTGCGGAGCGAAAATCCGAGATGGGGATGGCCCGGGCGGTTGGTCTACAGCGCCGGCATCTGACGCAGATGTACATCGCCGAAGGGCTTACCTACGACCTTGCTGCGGCGGCGGTTGGCGCCGCGCTAGGGGTCGGAACGGCCTGGGTGATCGCCGATGTAATCGGCCGACTGCTCGGCGAGTTCATTCAGATCGAACCGTTCGTGACCTGGCAGAGCCTGGTGATTGCCTACACGCTCGGGGTCGTTATCACGTTTATCACGGTCGTGATTTCGTCCTGGCGGATCAGTCACCTGAACATCGTAGCCGCTATCCGGGACATTCAGGAGGTTCCGAAGGAACGTGAAGGTCGGAAGTTCCTGGTCTTTGGAATCATCGGCCTGATTCTCGGTGGCTTGATGCTCTTCGGCGGCGCCGAAAGCGGCAGTATGGCGCTCTACACGATGGGTATCTCGCTGATCCCGCTCTGTCTGGCCGTAATCCTTCGCCGGTTCGGGCTTTCGTCCCGTCTGGTCTATTCACTGGCGGCAGGAGCAGTCCTGCTCTACTGGGTGCTGCCGTGGGAGTGGGTCGAGATCATTGAACCGGAAGGCATGAGCGGCGATCTCGAGATGTTCTTCATATCCGGCATCTTCATGGTTGCCTCGGCGACCGTGTTGATCGTCTGGAACGCCACAATACTGACCAATCTCGTCAGTTTCCTCGGCCGGACGTTCAGTCGCTGGCTGCCGGCCGTCAAGACCGCTGTTGCGTATCCGCTAGCCAGCCGTGGCCGCACGGGCATGACAATCGCCATGTTCAGCCTGATCATCTTCTCTCTAGTGGCGATGGCGACGATTAACTCCAACTTCGAGCAGGTCTTCACCAGTGAGGATGCGAGCGCAGGCTGGGATATCCAGCTTCAGCAGGGGCCGATCAACCCGATCGACGACCTTGATGCAGCGCTCACCGAAGGTGACATCGACACGAATCAGATCGACGCCAGTGCCCGGATGTCGAGTGTCGGGTTCGGCGCGGCCCAGTTGCGCATGCCCGGGGATGAGGAGTGGGGCAACTACACGGTTCAGGGAGTTGACGATCACTTCCTGACAGAGAGCGAAATGCCACTGAGCGCGCGAGCGCCGCAGTTCAACTCCGACGAAGAGGTCTGGCAGGCGGTAATCGATGATCCCTCCCTTGCAGTGATCGATTCGTTTGCAATCCCGCAGGAGGGAACGGTTCAGGTTGGTGGCCCCACGTTCCAGCTTGAAGGCGCCGAGATCGATGACGGCGTCATCGAGCCCATAAATGTCGAAGTAGGGGCGACGCTGAACGGCGGCAGTCAGGAAGTTACCGTCATCGGAGTCATTGACCAGCGGGTTTCCATGCTCTGGGGCGTTTTCATGAGTGAAGCAGCGTTTGAACAGGTCTTCGCCCAGCCGACCGGTTACACGTACTTCCTTCGAACGGCTAGCGGCGTGGATGACACCGAATTCGCCGCCGACGTGGAAGCCGCGCTGATCCAGTACGGGGTGCAGGCGGACTCCATGCAGGATCTGCTGGACGAGCAGCTGTCGATCAACCGTGGCTTCATCTATCTCGTTCAGGGCTTCATGGCGCTTGGACTGGTGGTCGGAATCGCGGCGCTCGGCGTCGTCTCGTTCCGATCCGTGGTCGAACGCC
>SKKR01000353.1 GCA_007123655.1 Thermomicrobiaceae bacterium | reverse complement strand
CGGCGACATAGTTCGCATCCAGGCAGACGTCGCGGACGGCGTCGGCGATTGTGTTGACGTGGACCTTTCGCATGATAGTTCCCGGTGAGTCGTTTCAGTGTACTCGCTGAGTCCAATGATAGCGGAATCGGGAAGCGGGTTCTGATCCTCTCACCGGGTGGACGTTGGCGCGCTCAAAGGGGGCCGATTTGACTGGCATCCTGCACGCTTTCCCGTGGAAGATGCCACGGAAGACCTGGAGCTAACGGGAAGGACCCGCGTCGCCGACAATCAGGGTTCTCGCCACCCAGTGCCAACCGGGATTGCTGGACGAGCCCTGTCATCTCTATCGCGCCAGGTGGTCGTCAAGCATGCGAACGAGCCCCGGTAGGAACCGGTAGGGAACATCCGGCGCGGAGAGCTGGTCGACGGTCCCGGCGAGCAGCAGATCGAGCTTCGGGCAGAAGAACAGCCAGGACCCGGAGACGCCAGTGTGTCCGATAAGCGCTGGCACCGGCTTGATCGGCGTAAAGAGGCGCGGTAGCTGATAGCGCATGATTCCGAGCCCATACTGCATCGGCCATGATGGGGCGACCGGACTGAGCGCGAACGAGAGCGCGTTGAACCGGCTGGTCATCAGGTCCGCCGTACCCAGATCGGCGAAAACCTCTCCACGCATCAGCGCCCGCATGAACACGAACAGATCGTCCACGGTGCTGAAAAGGTCGTGGAAGGACTCCAGCGCCAGCGGAATCTCAACGAGTTGATCATCATGCCAGAGGGGTGACGGACGGGTCCTGTTATGGTCCAGATGGACCGGATGAAACGTGTTCCCGAGGCCGAGCGGTCTGCATATCAGATCCTGAAACGCGTCTCCAATGTGCTGACCGGTGATGTGCTCAATGATCGCGATCAGGAGCTGGAAGTTCGTGTCCGAGTACCGCGCTCGCTGCCTCGGCGCGTCAACGGGTTGCGGCGGGAAGTGTGGCCGCAGGCTCCCCCGGACGATCTGAAGGATCTCTTCGAGTGTCCAGCGGCGATCTGCCGCGATGACCCGGTCGAATAGTCCAGGTTCACCACGTCCTGGCCCCTCCAGGAAATCAGGCAGTCCTGAGGTATGACCGAGCAGGTGCCGGACGGTGATCGCCGGGGTGTAGTCGACGCCGTTCAGGCGGTGAAGGCCCCCGATGAGCGAGCCCGGGAGATAGTCGCCAATCGGCGCGTCCAGTTTGACACTGCCACGTTCGACGAGTATCAACGTCGCAGACGCAATGAACATTTTGGTAACGCTCGCGATCCAGAAGGTCGCGTCAGGCCTGACTGGAACATAGTCAGAATGCCGGGGCGCGGACGCGCTCGACCACTGAATCGACTGATCCATGCTCTCGATGGCGACCAGCGCCTGTTTGACCCGGGGCTGAGCAACCAGCTTTTCCACCGCGGAGTCGAGACGCTCCTCGAGATCCGCCGAAATGCCGGGGCCAGAACCTTGCCGGTCCGTGGTTGTCGGCCGTTCAGCACTCATGTGCACCTCGCTCGGAGACAGGAGTTCGCGTCGCCCGTGTGCGCCGGACTACAGCGCACTGTACACGAGGAGCACCAACGCGAACAGAGCGGTTACGGCGATCGCCGCGATCCCGCCGAACTTCAACCCACGGAGCAGACGTTCCCGCCATTCGAGGTCTTCCCGGCGCATGATGACCGGGATAGCGACGCCGCCGATGACGATGAGCAGTCCGGTGAGGCAGAACAGAAGATCGAACGGACTCGTCGGCATAACCTCAACTTCCAGGATGGGGCTGGCGGATTTTCAGGACGGCCAACGTCCCGTTCCGGGCGACGTCGATTCCCGGCATTCTAACCGACCGTAGGACAACGCAAACCGAACTGGACCCGCCGGATGCCGGTGGGTCCAGAAGCAGGCTCGTCTGCGATGCGTCGGATGTTGATCAGTCGTGCCCAGCGGCGGGCGCTGGTTCTGGCTCCGGGTAGGGATCGTTCTGCTCGATCGAATGACCCTCAACATTGACTTCCGGCAGCCACTGCAGCCAGCGCGGAAGATACCAGTTCCAGTCGCCCAGCATCTTCATGCTCGCCGGGACCAGGATCGACCGGACCACTGTGGCGTCCAGAATCACCGCGGCCGCCAGTCCGAAGCCCATCTGCTGGAACATCACGAGATCGCCCATTGCGAATCCACTGAACACGGCGACCATGATCAGCGCCGCTCCGGTAATCATGCTGGCGGTGGTTCGCACGCCGTATGTGACCGATCCGGTGTTGTCACGGGTCAGGTCATACCGCTCGCGTACCCGGCTCAGCAGAAACACGTGGTAGTCCATCGACAACCCGAACAGGATCGTGAACATCATCAGCGGAACCCAGGCGTCGATCCGTTCGACCTGCTGGAACCCGAAGATTCCGTTGCCGACCCCGTGCTGGAAGACCGCGACAAGCAGGCCGTAGGCCGCTCCGACCGAGAGCAGGTTCATCAGCACGGACTTGATCGGTACCACGATCGAACGAAATGCGAGCAGCAACAGGATGAAGCTCATCCCGAGCACGAACGTAAACACGACCGGGGTATAGGTGCTGACCAGCGCGTTGAAGTCTGTCGTGAAGGCGGTTGGACCGGTGACCAGTACGTCCGCCTGAACTCCACTGAAGGCTTCCGGGATGTAATCGTTCCGCAGGCGCTGGATCGAGACAAGCGACCGCGTACTCGACGTCGCGTTGATCGCGGCGACCCTGATTGCTGCCAGATCACCGGTTTCGTTCACCCGCACCTCCGGCGGGCCGAAGTCGGCGTCGGTCGCCAACGTCTCGGACAGTGAGGCTATCGCCCCGGAGACCGCATCGTTCTCCACGTCAGCCGCATCGATCACCACGATGTTGGGAGACTCCAGAGAGACCGCGGAGAACCGTTCGCTGAGCAGGGTGAATGCGCGATGCGAGGTTGAATCCTCCGGAAGCGTGTCGATGCCGGACT
>SKKR01000280.1 GCA_007123655.1 Thermomicrobiaceae bacterium | reverse complement strand
CCAGATCGTCCGCCGGGTGCTCCTGGCGGACCCCTGGGTAGCCGGGCGTGAGCCTTGTGAGCGTCTGAGCGAGCTACCCGCGATCGCCCGCCACGTCCACCGCGGGCATCGCCTGAACGAAGCAATCCCAGCGATATTCCCGCTTCGATTTCTTGCCGGACACGTTTCGGCTCTGTGTGTATCCGGATAACTGTTCCCGGACGGTCGACAGCGAGCGAGTCGACGATGGTGTCGGATTTGACTCGCGTTCCACCGGGACCAGAACTCCGAAATGGGTCGCCAACGACGAAGGGACACCGGTACTTGTGAGGAACTTCACAAGTATCAGCAGGGACCCACGAATTCGGTTGTGTATACGTGCTCGACAGGCCGGTCTAACGAAGATGACGGTCTGAATGTGAGGAGGACTCAATGGCGAACTGGAACCTGCGAAATCCCGACGTTCTGGGCGAGATGGCGAACAGCTCACTCTCCAGGCGAGAGCTGTTTCGCCGAGCCGCCGCGATCGGGCTGGCGACGCCGGCTATTGCGGGGCTGCTTGCCGCATGCGGCGAAGATGATGACGACGAGCCAGCCGCTCCGGATACCGACGATGCGCCGGAGGACATCGAAGATGACGATCCGGACGACGATGACGTGGATCCGGATGACGAGCCTGACGTCGAAGGCCGGCGCGGCGGGACGCTGCGAGTCGGTTTCTCCGGTTCGGCCGACAACTTCGACCCGCATCATCAGGTTCAGCTGGACTCCATCTGGATTAACAGCATGATGTACAGCCGGCTGATCCGGATCGATTACGAGATGGAGCTTCAGCCTGACATGGCGCTGGACTGGAGCGTCAGTGATGACGGTCTGGAATGGACGTTCGATCTTGTCGAAGGCGCCATGTTCCACAACGGGCGGGAGTGCACCGCGGAAGACTGGGTGTTCTCGATCGATCGCCTCAGAGATCCGGATGAAGCGACGCCGTTCGTCCAGGACATCGACATGATCGAGGAAGTCGAGGCTGTCAGTGACACCGAGCTTGTCATCCGGCTGAGCGACATCTACGCGGACTTGCCGATCCTCTGCGGCATGTACTGGCTGCGGGTCGTTCCGGAGGAGGCCGTTGACACACTGGACAGTGATCCGGTCGGAACGGGTCCGTATCAGCTCCGGAGTCACAGCCCGGATGAGCGCACGGTGATCGAACGGTTCGACGACTACTTCCGGATCGACGAAGAGGCGTTTCTCGATGAGATTCACTACATCAAGATCGAGGAAGAGTCGACGCGCCTGACCAGTCTCATGGGTGACACGATCGACTTCGTCAACGAAGTTTCGCCCGCGTCCCTGGCGATGATCCAGGATGCGCCGAACATGGTAATCGAGGAGATCGTCACAGGAAGCTACCAGCCGATCTGTATGGACGTTCGAGAAGAACCGTTCAGTGATGTCCGGGTGCGGCAGGCACTGAAGCTGGTGACCGACCGGACCGAGCACCTTGCCGCCGCGCTTCAGGGCCGAGGCACGGAAGGAAACGACCAGCCGATACCGCCGGTCGATCCGATGTGGGCCGATCTCCCGATTCCAGAGCGCGACATCGAGCGCGCCCGCGAACTGCTGGCCGAAGCCGGATACGAAGATGGGCTGGAGATCGAGCTGCATTACACAGCGGGTCGTGTCGGCTTGCAGGAGTCGTCACTCGCATTGCAGGAAATGGCCCAGGAAGCCGGGATTACGATCGAACTGGTGAACCATCCGAACGACACGTACTGGGCGGACGTCTGGTTGAACCGCCCCTTCTACCTGAGTAACTGGACGCCGCGGCCAATGGCGGATCAGGCGCTCTCTGTCGCCTATCTCTCCGAGGCTCCGTGGAACGAAGCCTTCTGGGAAAACGAGGAGTTCGACGAGATCGTGCGTGAAGCACGTTCGGTACTCGACGAGGATGAACGGGCCGATCTGTACCGGCGGGCGCAGGAGATCCTGGCCGAAGATGGCGGAGTGATCATTCCGTATTTCATGTCCGTCACCGGAGCCTGGAACGACCATGTCCGTGACTACGAAATGCATCCGTTGCGCTGGGTTGAGTTCCACCGAACGTGGATCGACAACTGAGCGCGGCAACGCCGCGGCGCCCGGCGGTGCTTCACCGCTGCCGGGCGCACGACGTCGGGAGCGAGCGGTAGCGCTCGCGTCCGGCGACTGAGACATCGGAGGAGTTGTGCTGCAATTCATCATCCGCCGCCTGGGCTTCATGCTGCTGACGCTCTTCATTGTCTCGCTCGTGATTTTCGCGATCACCGAGATCCTGCCGGGCGATGCAGCCCGTGTCGCGCTCGGGTCAGAGGCGACCGAGGAAAGCGTTGAACGCCTGCGGGAACGTATGGGGCTGGACCGGCCGGCGCACATTCGTTACATCGACTGGCTTGCCGGGGCGGTACAGGGCGATCTCGGGACATCGGTCCGGATGAATGTCCCGGTGGGACCGCTGCTCATGGAACGGCTCGGTAACTCGCTCGCGCTGGCAGGACTTGCGTTGCTCGTTTCGGTCCCGCTCGCTATTACGCTCGGCGTCATCGCCGGACTGCGGCAGGGGAAACCGAGCGACCACGCGATTTCCGTGACGACGCTGGCCGGCGTCTCGATGCCGGAGTTTGTGGTCGGCGTAGTGCTGATCCTGGTCTTTGCGGCGACGTTTGACGTGTTGCCGTCCTCGAGCCTGATGGAGCCGGGCCAGAATCCGTTCAGCAACCCGTCGATCCTGGTACTGCCGTCGGTCACGTTGCTGGCCGTGACAATGGCTCACACCGCCAGAATGACCCGGGCGAGCATGATCAGCGTCATGGGCACTGATTACGTGCGCACCGCGATCCTCAAGGGGATGCCGTGGCGGCGGGTTGTCGTCCGGCATGCGCTGCCGAACGCGCTGTTGCCGACTATCACGATCGTCGCGATCAACATCGGCTGGATGATCGGCGGGCTGAT
>SKKR01000530.1 GCA_007123655.1 Thermomicrobiaceae bacterium | reverse complement strand
GACAGTTCCGGCAGGTAGCGTTCGCGCGGACGGACTCGGGTACGTTAAGTGAGATCACCCGCACGATTGATGACTCGTCCGGATCGACGACCGCGAAGTCGCTCCCCCGGTCGTCGCGTCCTGGTTCCGCAACGTCTATGGCAACTGCCGCACCCTGTCCTTCAGCACGGATCTCGTCGGACTCGAGCTGGAACTGTTCGGTTACCCCGCTCTGCTGGACTGGTCCAGAAGCACGGTCCGTCGAGGGTTCGTCTCGTGACGATGCCCCCTGAATCACGCCAAACGTCCCGTGCGGCTCTGCGCCGTTTGCAGAAGCTGGTTCTCCGGCGTTCAACCGTTCGAACGAGGGCGGAGCCATGGTCTCGAGTGCGGACTCGCCCGGTGCACGCTCACCATCCCGGGAATCCCGGCGACGGGCGGTTTGCCGAAGTCCGCGCGTACTGAAGGTCTCCTGCTGGACCTCGTCTGACGCGTCTATATCGTTCCATGCCGGTGACGGTTGAAAAGACGAAGACCATGCCACCTCGTAGGACCGCTCGTCCTGCTCGCCGTGCGATACGCCGTTCCGACCGGTGTGCCGCTCTGGCACAGGGCCTACCTGCTCCCGCACGGAATTATGACTGCGATCGCCGACGCCAGAAGCCGGGTTCGATCCTTTTTCGTTCCAGGGTTCACCTGGCTCATCTGATTCATATCGAATCCATGTTGACTTGAGGGCACTGGGCGTCGATGAATCAACGTCTTTTGCCTCTGCCGGTTCCCAGAGGTCATCATCCCATCCATTGCGACAGGCCAGCTCGGTTTTCCGTACGAGCACCATGTGCTGCAGATCCTGACGGTCCGGGTGTTTGCACCATCCGGACGCGGCAATACCGCTTTCCTCGAAATATCTGCACGTTCCGCATTTCCGCTGAATCAATACGTCTCCCCCTTGACGTAGATTGGCGACGAGCCTGGCGCGGGTGCTGATGCTGGCTTCAGGTGCTACCCTTGACCCCTCTGTCAACGACCTGAACGACGCCGAACGCCGCGCAATGAGGTTTGTATAGTCGCAGTATAACACGGTGTTATGCGGATAATAAGGTGTACGTACGTTGGATGTTCCTGTGAGTCAAACCTGAGGTCGGTTGGACGTGTCGCAAGCTCCTTCGCGCTGCCTGTACACGACGATCGTTCGGGCGCTTCGGAAGCGATCCCATGCCGTTCGCCACGTACGTTATAATTCCCGGCTGACGGAGTGAAGCACTGGTCTTGATGACACCGGAGGAAGAGTTTGATTCCACTCTCACAGGAACGCGTCTCGCCGTTCGTGCCTGAACCGGAAATCGGGGCCAAACGTTATTTCCTCTGGACGATCGGCTGTCAGATGAATGAGGCGGAGTCCGCCAAGGCGGCCGCCATTCTTCGGCAAGCCGGCTTTCAGCCTGCCAGGCGCGAAGATGATGCGGACGTGATCATCGTGAACTCCTGCGTCGTCCGTCAGCAGGCCGAAGACAAGGTGGCCGGCAAGGTCGGCTCGCTCGCGAAACTCAAGCGAGCGAATCCGGACGTCAAGATCGCGCTCACCGGTTGCATGGTCACTGGTCAGGAATCGAAACTGCGGGAACGGTTTCCGCACGTCGATCTGTTCTATGGCCCTTCGGAGTTCGACCGCCTGACCGAGCTTTCCCCGGAACTCGCACAGGTCGACGTCGACCTGGCCGAGCTTCCCCATTACTACGAGGACGATGAGGACGATGCCGGGGTCTCGGCGTTTGTTCCGATCATCTACGGATGCAACTTCGTTTGCTCCTACTGCATCGTTCCGTATCGACGCGGCCGTGAGATAAGCAGGCCGTTTGATGAGATCACGGCCGAAATCACGGACATGGCGCGACGCGGGGTCAAGGAAGTTACGTTGCTCGGCCAGACGGTTAACGCGTACGGGCACGATCTTCCCGGCGACACGGATCTGTCCAGCCTGCTGCGCGCGGTGAATGAGATCGAGGGCATCGAACGAATCCGGTTCCTCACCTCACATCCGAAGTACTTCACGGACGAACTGATCGACACGATCGCCGAGTGCGACAAGATCTGCGAGCACGTCAACCTCCCGGTTCAGGCCGGAGACAATGATGTGCTGCGGCGCATGCGCCGTACCTACACCGTCGAGCATTACCGGGATCGAATCCAGCGTATTCGCGATACGGTGCCCGGGGTCACGTTATCGACGGACATCATTGTCGGATTTCCCGGTGAATCTGTCGAACAGTTCGACGGGACGATGCGACTTCTTGAAGATTTGCGGTTCGAGAAGGTCCACCAGGCGATGTATTCGCCTCGGCCCGGGACATTGTCCTCCCGGTGGGACGATGATATCCCCTGGAAGGAGAAGTACCGGCGTCACCAGACGATCGAGGAACTCCAGACCCAGATCAGTGCCGAACTCAACGAACGCTACCGCGGACGGGAGCTTGAGGTCCTGATCGATGGCAAGCAGCGCGGGCGCTGGCGTGGACGTTCCCGTGGGAACACGCTCGTCTTTTTCGATGCGCCCGGAGACTGGATCGGCCGGACGGTCAACGTTCGCATTACCGAACCGATGACGTGGTATCTCATCGGCGAGTTGGCCGACGGAGGTGAGTCGACGAGCCCCGCCGGCGAGCACATGACGACGGCTCGCTGATCACGTGCGGCAAGACGGCATTTGACGACGTTTCAAGGAAGGCGGAAGCACCCCGTGTCCGATATTGACACCTTGACCCAAAACAGAACGCTCAAACGCCTGGCCGAGCAGGCCCGCTCAACCGCTGTCGCAGGAAACTGGCAGGACGCGGTGACGATCAACCAGGAGATCCTCAAGCATTCACCGCAGGATTCCAATGCCGCGAATCGGCTCGGAAAGGCGCTTGATCAACTCGGCAAGATCGACGAAGCGATTGACGCCTATCGCTCCGCCGCGGAGATGGATCCGGGTAACATCATCGCCCAG
>SKKR01000551.1 GCA_007123655.1 Thermomicrobiaceae bacterium | reverse complement strand
GCAAGCGCAGGAATCACGCCTGACCCTCGAAGTTGCCATGGACGGCCGGACGTGTGTCATCAACCGGCCAGCCGGGATCGACCCGGATACCCCGGTCGCGCGAGGTGACACATTCATTATCCAGGGCTCAATCTATCCGGCGGGTACTATCGAAAATGGCCTGCGGGGGCCTACCCAGGAAGGCCGGATCGGGCACTGGGTTTGCCGGGGATGGTTCTACTACGGCCTGGACGAGATCCTGGACGGCGCCGTTCCCCATGTGGTCACGACGCAGAATTTCCTGCTGGACAGTTTCGACGGTCTCGTCACAGAGGGCATCGAGGGCGGCGTGTTCGCGCTGCGAGCAGTGACCGGTGGCTACGGGATCTATCGCAATGTCAGAGGCGAAGTGGGACAGACTGAGGTCGAATTCAACGACACATCCGTAGATTTCGGAGGCGGCATAGTCGCGCCGGTAACGAACTTCCGCTTCGATTTCCGCCTCTTTGGGTCCTGAATTGCTGAACCGCTTACCTCCCACACTGGCTGGTCGCGTCCAGGGGCGCGACCAGCCGAAACCTGTCAAGCCTGTTGGCGGGTTCCGGTGGGTAATCGCCTGTGGCACGACGTGTACGGGACCAGACAACGGACGTTCGCTTGCGCCGTGAACAAGCGCACGCTTTGCCCACCTGCTATGATTGCCTCATCTCAATTGTGGATGATTCGGCCTGCACTGCGCAGCTGTGATGCACGAAAGCGGGGAAGTCATGACCGTATCCCAGAAATCACCGACGCCGAATCCTGCCCAGATGTACGAGGAAGTCCTGGTCACGAACCTGTTCCGCCCGCTCGCGCTGGAGGTTCTGAACGTTGCATCGCCAGCCCCGGGTGATCGCGTGCTCGATGTTGCCTGCGGCACCGGCATCATGCTTCGCGAAGCCGCGGTCCGAGTCGCGAACCTGCAACGCCTGGCCGGCGTAGACATCAACCCGATGATGATCGACGTGGGTCGCGCTGTCACCGAGCAGGCGGGGATCGACGTGGAGTGGTATGAAGCCCCGGCCGAGTCACTTCCGTTTGCGGAGAGCGAGTTTTCCTCTGCCTACTGCCAGCAGGGATTGCAGTTCTTCCCGGACAAAGTAGCCGCGATGCGTGAGACGCAGAGAGTGCTCGAGCCAGGCGGCCGCGCCATTTCTGTCATCTGGCGGCAAATCGAGGACCATCCGTTCATCGGCGCACTGAACGATGTCGCGTATGAACACACCGGGCACAACATGCTGCTGGATCCGTTTTCGTTCTCGGACGAAGATGCAATCCGGGACGTTCATCAGCAGGCCGGCTTTGCGGACATCTCCATTCAGCCGGTCTCGATCACCTATTCGTCGCCGTCACCGAAGCGTGACCTGCGAATGATGCTGATGGGCGCAACCGCGGCGATTCGGTCCTTGCAAGAGCTCCCGCCGGAGGAACGCCTGGAGCTGGTCAATCAGGTGCTCGACCACGCTGACCCCGTTCTGGACCGATATCGGGACGGTGATCATCTGATCACGGACTGGCACGCCAACCTGGTCATCGCTCGGAAGGGCTGACAGGTCAGGTCGTGGCTCCCTGCCCGTATACACCGGGCAGGGGCCGGTACTCCACCTCTGGATAGCCAAATGCCGCCGGTCCGACAACGGCCAGCGCTTCCGGTGTTTTCAGCATCTCCGGCGCCGGTATTCCGATGACAGCCACCCGCAGTCCGTAGCGCAGGACCTCGGTCGTGACGGGCTCAGCCGTCTCCTGGTCAACGATGCAGATCAGGTCCGGAACCACGGCAATGATCTCGTTACCGGTCCGGGCGATGAGGTTCTCGTTCTGAAAGTCAATTCCCATCGTCATGCCGCGAGAATCGCCAGTCCCCTCGATCTCGAGCGATCCCCGCGCGAAACCCGCAGCCATTCGTCGCTGAACGTCCGTCACTTTGCCGGTGAACAGTGCTCTTCCGCCGGTGACATCCAGTACTCGCTGAACCGGATCCGTATGTTCCGAACGCGCCGAAATCACCGTTCGTCCGATCTCGTCCGCCAGCGTCAACGTCAGCGGAATGGCTGTTCGTTTCATCTCCGCGCCGGACATCCCCGGGAAGGCGTACCCTGCCGAGCCGCCCATCTGGATGGTGACCGCGCGGGCGTAGCGTTCCAGGGTCAATGCATCCTTCAGGTAAGGAAACAGGGTCACGTTGTGGTAGATATCCGCGAGCGCGGCCGGGGTGATCGGCACACCGTAGATCGAAAAGGTGTCCATTTGAAGCTCGGGGAATGCCCGGCCCATCGCGTCTCCGTCGACAACCGGAAGCCCGGCCATCGCGGCGATGACCATCGGCTTCGTGGAGTTACCGCCACCGATCTCGCTCGGTATGATATGCGTGGCCTTACGACCGAGATGGTGTTCCAGTGCCCGCAACGCCACGAGCGGTTCGTCCCCGCGGCCGATGCGCTCCACGCCCACCGTCGGGGCACCCATCGTTCCAACTGAGACAACCAGCGCGTCGTCCGGCACTTCATCCGGCGGCACGACCTCGATAACGGCTCCATCACGGACCAGCCGCCGGGCGTGTAGTTTCCCGTAGTACGGGTTGCCGCCCCCGCCGGTGCCGAGAATCCCGGCGCCAATCGCGATATGCTCGAGCCGGCCCTCGTCTACTACCCACATGATCGGCGTCAGCCCTTCAGGTCGCCAACGGCCTTGATCCGGATACGCAGGGCGTTGGATGGAAGATAGGCAAGGGGAATCTCGTCGATCGCGACGATCTCCATCGTGCCCGGATCCGCGCCGGCAGATACGGCCGCCTTGATCGCGGCGTCTCTCGCCTCCCCCAGCGCCGAGTCGCGCGTTCGATCCTCGAGCGAGAAGATACGGTCGACCTCCCCACTTACCTGGGCGATCGCCGCACCAATGGCATTGGCAACGCCGGCGTGCTCAGGGCAAATCACTTTGGAGGCTCCCTGAATC
>SKKR01000584.1 GCA_007123655.1 Thermomicrobiaceae bacterium | reverse complement strand
CTACTGGAAGCGATGGCCCACGATATCGACTATGAAGCGAGTTCAGACGAGTCGATGACTACGGAAGGCGATCAGCAGGCGGCAACAACGAATACCGAGGTGACACGTGTTCAATGAATTCCCTGACACAGTAGAAATCGATCTTCGCACGAGGGTAAATGATGCTATCTCCTGGTTGCTCGCGAATTTTGGCGTTGTGTTTGACTTCATCGCTGACGTCATTCGCTGGGTGCTCCTCAACCTGGAGAGTCTCCTCACCGGCATCCCTTGGCCACTCGTGTTCATCGGCATAGCCGTTCTCGCCTGGTATGGGACACGGAGTCCGTTGGCGACAGTCGTACTGGTTGGGCTGATGTTCATGATCGGCATGTTCGGCTATTACGATCTGGCTATGATAACACTGGCAATTATCATAGCCTCAGTAATTATTGCTTTTGTACTTGGGTTGCCGATCGGCATACTGGCGGCCCAGAGTGACAAGGCGGATTCGTTCATCAGACCGCTACTCGACGGTGCGCAGACGATGCCTGCGTTCGTCTATCTTATCCCGGCGCTGATGTTCTTCGGCCTGGGGCGTGTTCCGGCGGTTATCGCCACGGTGACGTACGCTGTCCCACCGTTGATCCGGCTCACGAACCTGGGGATTCGTACCGTTTCACAGTCCGCGATTGAGGCCGCGACGGCTTATGGCGCGACCCCGCGCCAGATCCTGCGCGACGTATCACTGCCGCTTGCACTGCCAACGATTATGGCTGGTGTTAACCAGACCACGATGATGGCGCTGGCGATGGTCGTCATCGCGTCGATGATTGGAGCTGAAGGTCTCGGGCAGGAGGTGCTGCTGGCGATCAACCGCATCGATCCCGGCCGTGGATTCGAGGCAGGACTCTGTATCGTCGCGCTGGCCGTAATCATCGACCGGATTACCCAGGGCTTTGCAAACCAGTACCGCGAATCGATTTCCTGATTCAGTTCGTCGCTCGTGCGATTAACCCCTCTTCCGCCGCCGGAAGAGGGGTTGTGTGTCTGGTGCGAACACGTGACGCTCCCGATACCGCGTAGCTGTGCTAATCTGCAAACCGATCCGACCTCGAAACCGCGAAGGGATCCGGAAGATGACGACTACTGACATCGAACGCCTCGAGCAGCTCTTCAGTCAGAAATCGAACCGTGCCGGGCAGGCCCGATTCACGAACCCGCGGGCCTCCGGGGAGAAGATCGCGCTGAGTTCCGGATTCCCGGATCCAAGGTCCATGCCGAAGGCGGATATGGCTGAATCGATGCGCCTGGCACTGGAGAAGGACGGCGAGTGGGCGCTGCAGTACGGCGCCAACCGCGGATATGATCGCCTGCTCGAGCAGCTCAGGATCAAGCTCAAGCGGGATCAGGGGATCGAATGCACTGATGAGAACCTGCTGATCGTATCAGGGGCGGGACAGGGGCTCGCCATCATTGCGGAGACGTTCTGCGATCCCGGGGATGTCATCATCAGCGAAGAACCAACCTGGATGGGCGCCGTCCGGCATTTCCGGAACCTGGGTGTCGATGTGGAGACCGTGGCCGTGGACGCCGGGGGCACACGAGTCGACGCCTTGACTGAAACGGTCGAACGGCTGATCGCTGCCGGAAGACATCCGAAGCTGATCTACACGATTCCGAACTTCCAGAACCCTGCCGGCGTGACCACGACGCTCGAGCGGCGGAAGCAGATCATTGAGCTGGCGCGCACGCACACGATCCCGGTTATCGAAGACGATGCGTATTCGGACCTCCGCTTTCGGGGCGAGCGCGTTGAGACAATGTATCAGCTGGATACCTCCGGGATGGTGATTTACCTCAGCACGTTCTCCAAGATCATCGGCGCCGGCCTGCGACTGGGATGGATCGTGGCTCAGCCACGTTTCATCAACGCGTTTGCGGCGCTGAAACCGGAGGGTGGCACCAGCCCGTTTGTGAGCGCCGCAGTGAGCGAGTTCTGCGCGAGCGGAACGCTGGTTGAACACATCGGTGAACTGCGGAGTGTCTATGCCGGTCGTCACGCCGCAATGCTCGAGGCGCTGGGCAACCACATGCCAGACGACGTCACTTGGACCGATCCGGACGGCGGGTTCTTCGTCTGGGTGACCCTGCCAGATGACGTCACCGTTTCGCAGATTACGCCCGGACTGCAGGAAAAAGGTGTCGACGTATCGCCCGGGACGATGTTCCATTTTCACGGGGGCGGGGAGAACGCGGTGCGGTTGTCGTACTCGTTCGCGGACGAAGGGCAGATCAACACCGGCGTCAAGGTGCTTGCAGACGAGATTGCCGCGGCGCGGAGTCGTTCCTGATCCGACGATACGCGACCATCACACCTGTTAGAATAGCCGCTTGTGTCTAGCGAGGCACGGGGAGGATCGTGACGCGAAAGCCGGGGCATTGCCGCAGTGAGCGCGCCTGACAACCGACCGGTTCGACCACAGTATGTTCGCCGTCCCGGCGACCGGGTCGTTCGCCGGGAGGTGCTCGAAGCACAGACTGTCAGTCTCAGACCTCCGCGTAAACATCGCCGATCGCTAAACCCGGCCGTGGGGCTGATACTCGGCTTCCTGGGTTTGATCCTGCTGGGAACCATTGTCCTGATGCTGCCGTTCGCCAGTGTTCAGGACGGCTCGGTGGGGTTCACCGCCGCGTTGTTCACCTCGACGTCCGCGGTCTGTGTCACCGGTCTGGTGGTTCTGGACACTGGCACGGCCTGGACCGGGTTTGGCCAGGCCGTGATCCTGATCCTGATCCAGCTCGGCGGGCTCGGATTTATGACAAGCGCCACCCTGCTCCTCCTGTTCGTGCTCGGCCACCGAACCAGCCTGCAGCAGCGGCTCCTGCTCGGGCAGACCATGGGCGGCGGGATGCCTGGCCAGGTTGTCCAGATCGTCAGACGTATCGCGATCGTTAGCATTGGGCTCGAGGTCATTGGTGCCGGGGTCCTGTTGCCGCGTAT
>SKKR01000292.1 GCA_007123655.1 Thermomicrobiaceae bacterium | reverse complement strand
TGTAAATGATGCCCTGTTGAGCGCGCTGCACATCACCGGCAGACTGGATCAGTCGGAGCAGAATGTTCTCGACGTCCTCGCCGACATATCCTGCTTCGGTAAGGGCCGTTGCGTCCGCGATCGAAAACGGAACATCGAGCAGCTTGGCCATCGTCTGCGCGAGGAGCGTTTTGCCGCTCCCGGTAGGTCCGACCAGCAGGATGTTCGTCTTCTGAAGCTCTACCTCGTCTTCGTCATCGTGAATTGCGGTCACACGCTTGTAGTGATTGTAGACGGCCACAGACAGGATCTTCTTGGCGCGATCCTGCCCGATCACGTACTGACTCAGTTGCTCGTAGAGCTTCTTCGGCGTCGGGACGCTCGTCAGTGCCGGCTGGGTAGCGGAGTCAGGAACCTCTTCTTCGTCGATAATCTCACGGCAGAGCTGGACACACTCGTCGCAAATGTAGACGGCGCCAGGCCCGGCGATCAACCGCCGGACTTCATCCTGACCTTTGCCACAGAAAGAACACCGATATTGCCCTCGTCCGCCACGAGAATTGGCCATACCCTGAATCCCCCGTATCTCTCTCTACGCTCAGGTCGCCGGCGCTTCATGCGGCGCGAGCACCTGGTCAACCAGTCCGTAATCGCGCGCCTCTTCCGCCGACATGAAGTAGTCTCGCTCGGTATCCTGCTTGATTCGCTCGAAGCTCTGCCCCGTGTGATAAGCCATGATCTCTGTCATCTTCGTCGTCAGGCTAATCGTCTCTCGCGCCTGAATCTCGATATCGGGTACAGACCCCCGGAAGCCTGAACTGCCCTGATGGATCAGGATGCGCGAGTGCGGCAGGGCGAACCGTTTGCCTTTCGTCCCTGCGGCGAGCAACACTGCGCCCATGCTGGCACTCAGGCCTATGCAGTAAGTTTGCACGTCGCAGCGAATCATCTGCATCGTATCATAGATTGCAAGGCCCGCGTACACGAGCCCGCCAGGGCTGTTAATGTACAGCTTGATGTCCTGCTCGGGACTCTCGTAATCCAGGAAGATCATCTGGGCGATGATCGCGTTCGCGACTTGATCGTCGACACCGGTTCCCAGAAAGATAATCCGATCTCGAAGCAGGCGGGAGTAGATGTCGTAGGCAGGTTCACCACGATTGGTTGTCTCAACGACGTACGGCACGATCGCCTGAGGATGCATGTGTTCATCCATGACCTGTTCGTCCTTCCTCGCGGTCCGCAGCGACGTTATCCATCAGATTTCTTTGTATCCTCGTCCGATGCGTTCGCTTCGCCGGCAACCGGCGCCGCCGCGACCTCTTCGTCATGTTCCTGGTCTGGTTTCTCGTCATCGGAAGCTGTCTCATCGGTGGAATCATCGGCGGCGTCAGATCCCTCGATCTCGGTCGTCTCGGCGGAGATTCCCTCCTGCTGCTCGTCCAGCAGTTGCTTGCCCTCTCCGGTAATCGCACCGGATCCTCCGCTGACGAACTCGATCAATCGCTCGGTCGACTTCCGGTTTTCAAGCTGGCTACTGAGCATGTTCTTGAAGTAATCGCTCTGATACAGCTCGCGCATCTGCGCCGCCTGTTCGGAGTCGCCAACCATCCTATCGATCTCGGCGTCGATGTCCTCGTCGGTCACCTCAACGCCTTCGGCCTTCGCGAATGCTTCGAGCACCAGAGAGTTGCGTACCCGGTCGGTCACGTCCGGGCGCATTTCTTCTTTGAACGCGTCAGCGGTCTTGCCGGACATGCGCAGGTATTCATCCATACTCACGCCCTGCTGGCTCAGGCGCTCACCCATCTGCTGAAATTCCCGGTCGAGTTCGGTGTCCACCAGCCCATCCGGGATCTCGAGCGAGGCATGCTCGGCGAACTTGGCAAACGCCTCATCCAGAAACTCATCTCTGGACTGCTGAACCTTGTTCTGCAGAAGATCCTTCCGGATCGCTGACCGCAGGTCGTCGATCGACTCGTACTCTTCGTTGACCGACGAGAGAAATTCTTCGTCCAGTTCCGGGAGCTCGCGTTCCTTTACATCCTGCAGTTTCACCTTGTAGTGCAGTGTCTTTCCGCGGATCTGCTCCGGAACGTCTTCATCATCTTCTTCGAACGTGATGTCGAACTCTGCTTCCGCGCCCGGCTGCAGATACTTGACCGCTTCTTCGATCTGCTTGAACAGCGGCCCCTCACCGAGCACGAAGTCCGCGCCGACGACCGGTTCGTGAAACTCTTCGTCTCCCTCGTAGACCTCGAAATCGAGGATGACCTGATCGCCATCACGCGGCGATCGGGGTTCGCCGGGTTCAACCCAGGTGCTCTGTTGTTCGCGGAGGTTCTTGATGACGTCATCGATATCCTCATCGGTCACGTTGACGTCTCGTGGCTCGACGGAGATGCTGGAGTAGTCACCGAGATCAATGTTCGGGTAGATCTCAACGGTCACTTTGAACCCGACGGGTTCGTCCTGATAGACATCGACATCCGGATCCGAGACCGGAACGATGTCCTCCTGTTCGAGTGCCTGGCGATACAGCCCGTCCATGATGTCCCGATGCGCTTCCTGGACGATCAGCTCCCGGCCAACCCGCTGTTCCACCAGCTGGCGCGGAGCCTTTCCCGGGCGGAATCCGGGAACGCTCACCAAGTCATTCACCCGCCGAAACGCCCGGTCCATCGCCTGTTTGAACTCATTGTCATCGGCGACAATGTCGAGCGTAACCGAACTCTTCGGCTGTTGTTCAACCGTGACTCTCACGTACTCCACCTTCTCGTCAACCAGATTCAACGATCGCGATTATAGCAAAGGGCCGGTTCCCACTCCCACTTGGAAGCGCCCTGCCCGAACACACGACACCGGCAGCGAGACGGCTGCCGGTGCTGGTGCACTGATGGGATGTTCGTTCTGAGTCCTAGCTTGCGCCCGCGATGTCCTGACCATCCTGACGATCAAGCGTGAATCCCTGATGCTCGTCGCTTTCCACGTAATCAAGCGTTATCCCGTCA
>SKKR01000491.1 GCA_007123655.1 Thermomicrobiaceae bacterium | reverse complement strand
TTCCAGATCGAGATGGCCCAGCGCCTCGGTGCTGACGAGGTGATCAAGCCGGCACGTGGCGATGACTTCCTCCGGCAGGTCGCGGAACGAACCGGTGGTGACGTGCTCAAGCCGGTGCTGGGCCGCCACGTGGTCAAAGGCGGGGTCGATAAGGTGTACGAGTGCGTTGGCTCGGACGGCACGCTTGATGATGCACTGCGCGTGACGAGGCCTGGCGGGATACTCGTCCTGGTGGGAATTCCGAAAATGCCTTCCAGCGTCGACTGGACACCGATCTGGTTTCACGAGATCGATGTCCATGGATCGTTTGGATATGGCGTGCATGAATTCAACGGCTGCAGGACAAACACGATGCAAATCGCGGTTGATCTGTTGACTTCAGGGGAAGTCGACCTGGCGCCGCTGGTGACCCACCGGTTCCGGATTACCGATTACGCCGACGCACTTTCAACGGCGACCAGCCGGGGGCAGAACAATGTAATCCGCGCCGTGTTCGAGTTTGACCCGGAGTGACGCTGATCGTTCAGGAGCGCCAATGTCCGAGTTCAAGACAGCCCGCATGCCGGTGCCGCCGGATCCGGCGCCAGACGGATCACTGACATACCCGCTCGTCCGAACCGAGCGCGCGAGCGTTGGGCTCATCGAGCTCGAGCCCGGTCAGGTTACGAGCCCGGTCCGGCATCGGTCGATCGAGGAGGTCTGGTACATACTTCAGGGAGAAGGTCAGCTCTGGCGCCGGCTGGATGTCGAAGAGGAGATCACGGATCTCGTTCCGGGCACCTGCGTGACCATTCCACCCGATACGACATTTCAGTTCAGGGCGACCAGCGATACCTCCCTTCAGATACTGATGGTGACGGTACCACCGTGGCCCGGACCGGCTGAAGCCGTCCCATCGACCGGGATCTGGTAATTCGGCGGAGCCCGGGTGCGACGAACTTCGGCCGAGTCGTACAATCCCTGAGCAGGTTCGTGTTCGCCTTCAGCCCGGGAAACGCGTGATAGTCTGAGCTAACCTGTTCGATCACGCATCAGGGATCACGCTATGGTTCTGGAACCTGAATCGATCGAGTCACCCACGCTCGACGCACCACTGCCAGGCCGGGAGTCCGAGCAGGAAACGCTTCGTGTGCTGCTCGAAAGCACCATGGGTGGCAGCGGAGCTGTCGTACTGATCAGCGGTGACGCGGGAATCGGAAAGACAACACTTACTGACCGGGTCGCAAACCAGGCGCGGCTCGCTGGAGCGCTTGTCCTGACCGGCTGGTGCTTCAACAACACGATGGGGCAACCGTACTCCCCCTGGCTGGAAATCCGTGACAGCGTGGAACGCGCGTATCCGGGTTTGCTGGGCCCCGGGCTGACAGACGCATCCGGCGGCTTTCCGGGACCGGGCAGCAAAGCCGAGCTTCTGGATCGGGTGTCGACCGGATTCTCGAATCTGACCGGCGAGACCCCTGTGCTCCTGGTACTTGAGGACATTCACTGGGCGGACAGCGCAAGCCTGGAACTCCTCCGACATGTGTCCCGGCGCGCGCACTCGCTTCCGCTATTGATCGTCGTCACCTATCGGGAAGACGACCCTCACGAGGTTGAGGGGCTCCATCACCTGCATCTCGATCTGGTTCGTGAGGCCAGGGCGCAGCGGATCGACCTGCGTCCACTGTCGCCTGAGGCCGTCCGGGAGGTCGTCAGCAGAGTTGCGCCGGGCGACAACGTCACCCGGGAGACACTCGCCAGCTACCTGCATCGCCGGTCCGAAGGCAACCCGTTCTTCATGGTGGAACTGATGCGTGACATCTCGCGGGATGACCTGATGCACGTAGACCTGGAACATTCGCGGGCGCAAACTCTCCAGTCACGGCCAGTGCCGGTTCTCGTTCGACAGATGATCGAGCAACGGGTTGACCGCCTCACAGACGAGACGCGTGCGCTGCTGAACGTGGCCGCGATCATCGGGCAGCACGTCCAGATCGATCTCTGGCAAGTGGTGAGCGAGGCGAGTGACCAGACGCTTGCGTCAGTGATCGAGGAGGCCGTTTCCTCCCATTTGCTGGTGGAGTCAGCGGACGGGGAGCGTGTTCAGTTCGTCCACGGCCTCATTCAGGAAACCCTCTACAACGGTCAGATCGCGCTTCGGCGACGAGAGATTCACCGAAAGATCGGGGAAACGATCGCGGCGAGCCCCGCACCGGCGCCGGAAGCGGTTGCTCATCATTTCGACCGCGCTGGAGACCAGCGGGCAATCGAGTGGCTGACGGAGGCGGCATCACGGGCGCTCGACATTTACGCCTCTCGGGATGCGATCAGGGCAGTCGACCGCGCCGCGACGCTGGCGGAACGTACCGGGGCCGATCTGCCGCTCCGGGCACTCCTGCTCAGGGCCCGAGCGAACGAAATGCTTGGCGAGCTCGATCCCGCCAGGGCTGACCTCGCGGAGCTTCTGCGTCTGGCACGCGATCGCGATGACCAGACGATCGAATGTCAGGCTCTCATCGAGCTCGGCCTGCTCTGGTCCGGTCAGGATTACGCACAGGCGGGCCAGTATCTACGACAAGCGATGTCGCTGGCCCAGGGGCTGGACGATCAGCTCGTTTACGCGGGATGCCTGAACCGAATTGGAAACTGGCGAGCAAACATCGGCGAACTCGAAGAAGCGTCCGGGGCACATCAGGAAGCGTTGGCGATCTTCGAGAACGCTGCGAACGCAGACGGCGTTGCCGATACGCTGGACCTCCTGGGCACCGTCAACTTCCTGGCCGGAAACTACGCCGCTGCCGTTGACTGTCTGGAGCGTTCGATCGTTATCTCGCGTCAACAGAACAACCGCTGGAGGCTGGCGTCGAGTCTTTCCCTGCTCGGGGTTCTCGGCGGAGACGTTGACTCCACGTTCGAAGCGGACACAGTCCTGTCGCGACCCGCCGAGTACTGGATCAGCTGCTCGATCTCACCGCTCAAGGACCGGGCTGGGCGGATCACCCACTACCTGC
>SKKR01000310.1 GCA_007123655.1 Thermomicrobiaceae bacterium | reverse complement strand
TGGGAAGCAACCGGGATTCCCTTTCCGGAACTGGTTACGAGACTGATCGACCTTGCGGTCGAGCGCTACGACGAACGTTACCTGGACTGACGGAGCATTCGGATGAGCGCACCGAAGAATCCTGCCAAGCATCGTGCCAGGGAGTCAACGCCTCGCCGCCGGCGTCGTTCCATGAGCTTGCGTGAGCGGACGCTTGACCTGGTCCGTACGGGTCGATTGCCCGCATTTCTGCTTAGCGTCGGTCTGGGAGTGATTCTCTTCGCGTTCGCGGTATCAGATGATTTCCGTGTTGACACGGTCGTTATTCGAGGAAATACTATCGCCTATGCCGACTCAATCGTAGAGCGGTCGGATGCGATTGGACGGTCGATCTTCCGGGTAGACACGAATGAGATTGCGAACCGGGTCGCGTCCCATCCCGCGGTCGCGACTGCCCGGATCCGGGCAGAGCTACCGGATCGCGTTATTGTCGAGGTAACCGAGCGCGAACCGGCAATCGTCTGGCAGACTGGCGATCAGGTGGTGCTCGTGGATGAGTACGGATGGGTGCTTGCGCACGGGGAGGCCGATCACGTGCCGCGGGTCGTTGAACTTGAAGGCTCGCTTCCTCAACCAGGAGCCCAAATTGACCCGCGAAAGGTGGCGGCTGCAGCCTTCTTGCTTGGCGAACTGGGTTCGTCGTCGGTCCTCGAGTTCGATGAGATCGATGGGTTCGTGGTTCATCTGGCAGATGATGAACGCGTGGTCATGCTCGGGGACCCGGAGGACCTGCCCGTCAAGATCACCGCGTTGGATGCCGTCAGAGATATGGATGTTGAGTGGACGCGTCTGGACGTCCGTGACCCCGAACGGCCAGTCTATCAATAGCTGATGTCGGTCTCGGGCCTCGCAGGTCGCCCCGGGATTTCGGCGAGGTTGCCAAACCGAACATGGCGGGTCTCTGGTAGGATGGTAGTTACATAACTGGCGGATTCGTCGGCGAGCACATGGCGTCACGCGTCGGGTTCAGAAGGAGTCCAGTTCTTGCCGCCAGTCGGGGGGAACTACGCTTGACCACCGGGGTCACGCAACTGGCGATCAGGGGTGTGCCAGACAGGCACCAGATGACGATAGGCCGTATGTGGGGTTGGTAAACTAGGGTCATCGACTGGACGACCCGAACGCAGTAACCGGTCTCGATCCACCGTGTTTGCGCCGATGGGTCCGATGGGGAGGCACTGATGTTTAACGTGCGAGATGACGACTTCGCGAATCACTTCGCGCGAATTAAAGTCATCGGCGTCGGTGGCGCCGGGGGAAACGCAATCAACCGGATGATTCAGGCCGGTGTCGAAGGCGTTGAATTCGTTGCTGTCAACACTGATTCACAAGCGCTTGTCAACTCCTTCAGTCCGGTAACGGTCCGGATTGGGGACAAGCTGACCAAAGGGCTCGGCGCCGGAGGCCGGCCGGAAATCGGTGAACGCGCCGCTGAAGAGAGCATCGAAGCGATTACCGAGGTCGTGCGCGGGGCAGACATGGTCTTCATCACCGCTGGAATCGGCGGCGGAACCGGTACGGGAGCGTCGCCGATCGTAGCGCGCCTCGCCCGGGAAACAGGTGCACTCACCGTCGGAGTGGTGACGCGCCCGTTCGAGTTTGAGGGCGCCAAGCGTAAGCGCGTTTCGGACGAAGGTATTGCCGCGCTGCGCGAGCATGTCGATGCGCTGATTAGTATCCCGAACCAGCGCCTGATCACGCTGGTTGACCCCAAGACCCCGTTCTCCGAGGCGTTCAAGATCGCGGATGATGTTCTCCGTCATGGTATTCAGGGCATCTCTGACCTGATCACGAAGCCAGGCATGATCAATCTCGACTTCGCTGACGTCAAGACCGTCATGCGTGACGCTGGGTCGGCCCTTATGGCGATCGGACGTGGCAGCGGCGAGGAGCGAGCGGTCGACGCCGCCCGTATGGCGATCGAAAGTCCGCTTCTGGAGATGAAGATCGACGGGGCGATCGGAGTTCTGTACAACATCACCGGTGGAGACGACCTCACCCTGACCGAAATCACCGAGGCCGCCGAGGTGATCCGGGCCGCGGCGGACGAGGACGCCGAGATCATCTTTGGCGCGACGACGGACGATGCGCTGGCCGGCGACGTTCAGATCACACTGATCGCAACCGGATTCGAGGAGACGCAATCCCGCCAGCGACCGCGTGGTGACCGCCGCTTCCATCGAGCGGACAGCCCGCAACAGCAGCCGCAGCAACAGCAGCGCGAACGGACCGGCACCCAGGGAGCGCCGTCACGAATTCCAGTCTCTCCGGACGATGACTGGTCTGAGCCGGCAATCCTCAAGTTTCTGCGAGAGCGATAGCATTAATGCGCTGCCCGTTTTGCCGCTCTCCCGAGACACGTGTGGTCGATTCCAGAGACATCGGCTCGGGAGAAAGCATTCGCAGGCGACGGGAGTGCTCGACGTGCGGACGCCGATTCACAACCTACGAGCGCGTGGAGTCAGGCAGCCTGGTCGTGGTCAAGCGTGATGGGCGGCGCCAGGAGTTCGACCCGCGGAAGCTTCGGGGAAAACTGCGCATCGCGCTAACGAAACGGGCGGTATCCGAAAGCGAGGTTGATCGAATCCTCGCGAACGTTGAAGCGGAACTGCTCTCACTCGGAAGCGTGGAAGTTCCCAGCACGGCGATTGGCGAAATCGTTCTTCGCGAGCTCAAGGAGCTCGATGAGGTCGCCTACATTCGGTTCGCGTCCGTGTATCGGCATTTTGCGGACGTGGACGATCTCCGCCGGGAGTTGGACACTCTGTCGGAGTCGATCACCCGCGCGCCAGCGGGAGATCCCAAACCCGAGTCGTAATCCTGCAGTTCCAGTAAACTAGGATCCCCGGCGAGGCGGTTGCGCTCTCCGGGGATCATTCGATTCGCGCTCGGAGTGGACTGGAGGTCGGTTCAGAGCGATGCAACCGCAACCGGTCCCGGATCATCTTGCGACGATGCTAGT
>SKKR01000238.1 GCA_007123655.1 Thermomicrobiaceae bacterium | reverse complement strand
CTCCCAGAGTTCGGGGCCCGTGGTCTCGTAGTGTGTCCGCGGGTTCATCGGGTTGAAGTACTGGTTGGGCTGGAACGCTCCGGGGATCTCCTGCGTAAGCCGGTCCGCTACGCTGTAATAACTGTCCGGTGATTCACGCGCCACGTTGGCAGGGGTCGTGACGACCTCTCCGCCGTAGGCCCGGAGCAGCGCCACCTTCTCGCTGGCGACCTTGTCCGGCATGACAAACACGCAGCGATACCCGCGTACGGCGGCGGCCATTGCAAGCCCGACGCCCGTGTTCCCGGACGTCGGTTCCACGATCGTGCCGCCGGACTTGAGCCATCCCCTGCGCTCGGCCTCATCCAGCATGCGGAAGCCGATGCGGTCTTTGACGCTCCCGCCGGGGTTGAGCATTTCCATCTTGGCGACGAGCGTGCCTTGAAGACCGTCCGATACACTGTGCATCCGGAGGAGCGGCGTGCGTCCGATCAAGGAGATGATGTCCTCGTAGACTACCGGTTCGCGTTCCATAACGTTCCGCTCCCTGATTTTGAGATTCTGACGGCGATACAAGAGAATGATCGGTGAGTACGGGAAAAATTGTAACATGACCCTCTTCGCCGGCCGGGTTACAGGAGCGTGAACGGAGCTGCGCATGCATCGAGAGCCGGATCCGAAGGACGAGTATTTTGACGTCCTTGACGAGCAGGGAAATCCGACCGGGATGGTGAAACGGCGCGCAGACGTTCACCGGGACGGTGACTGGCATCGCGCGTTCCATTGCTGGGTGGCGCTGGAGCACTCCTGTGGCGAGCCAGCGATCCTGTTTCAGCGTCGCTCAGGCCGGAAGGACACCCACCCGGAACAGCTCGACGTCGCGGTCGGCGGTCACTACCGCGCGGGGGAGGGATTCGATGACGTCGTCCGCGAGATCGAAGAAGAACTGGGTTTCAGCCCGTCGAACGATTCCCTCATCCAGGTCGGTTACCGTCGTGGGGAAGGATTCGGGCCGACGTGGATCGACCGGGAAATCGAGGACGTGTATGTGCATGTGCTGACACAGGCACTGGAGTCACTGCAACCGGCGCACGAGGAGATTTCGGCGCTCGATCTTCTCTTGCTTGCGGATATCGAAGATCTGTTTCTCAATCGTCGAAACCAGGTGCCTACGGTGCGGTACAGGGTTCAGCCGGATTCCACGCTGTCAGCCGGGTTCAAGGCTACGGTAACCCGGGACGACTTCATCCCTGTCCCGGATCAGTACTGGCTGTTTGGATCCAGAGCGGCGTCGGACGTCCTTTCCGGCCGCCGGGACGTCCAGCTTGACCTGTGGTGAGTTACTCCTGCTCGAACAGTGGTTGCTGCTCGGCCTTGTGGTCAACCGGGAGCGGTTCGTGCGGCAGGTCCATCAGCTGCATGAGACGGACAGCGTTGCGGGGACCCTGGTCTGCATAGTTGGTGTTGAAGAAGACGTGCACCGTTTCTGCCGCTTCCATCGCGGACCGGATTTTCGGCAGCCACTCTTCCAGCTCTTCGTTCGAATACTCCCAGTTGAATCTGTCCCGACTGGATCCGGTGAATTTGTACCAGGTCTCGTAGTTTCGACCGTGAAACCGGATGATCGAAAGGCGCGGGTGGGTAATCCCGTAGACGGGTGGAACACTGCCGGTGCCCATCTGGGGCTCGTCCGCCATGGTGTAGCTCATGCCGGCATCGCTCAGGAGCTGCAGCGTCTGGTCCGCGTGCTCCTCGTCCAGCCAGTCGCGGCGGCGGAACTCGACGGCGAGCTGGTAGTCCGGAAACAGCTCCGGCAGGAGCTTGATGTATTCCCGGTGCTGTTCGGTGTTCCGGTACGACGGCGGAAACTGGAAAGTGACGGCGCCGAGTTTTCCAGCTTCATGCAGCGGCCGGATGGCTTCCGAGAATTGCTGGGCCATATCCGCGTCCGGTTCCGGCGCCTGTTCCCCCGGGGTTTCCGGGGTGCTCGTCAGCTCGCGTGGGGGCTTGACATCGAACACGAATTCATCCGGCGACCGGGCAACCCAGCCTTCCGCCATCTTGACGGACGGAATCCGGTAGTAGGTCATGTTGATCTCGACGATCGGGAAGAACTTCGCGTAGTAGGTGAGTTGTTCGCTCCCTTTGATGCCAGGCGGGTAAAACGGGTCGTGGTCGCTCCAGGCAGAGGTGCCGATGCGGATGTTCGTCATGACCTGAACTTTCAACTACTTCGGGTTCGAACGTGCGTATTATTCCATGAAACACCGGAACGGAAGAACCGTGATCCTGTGACGATCACCCTTCGGCCGCGGCCCGTCTGGTTCGTGAATGAAACACTGGCGCGACAGCCCGCGTTGCTGACGCATGCGATCCCGCACGGTATAATCCGGTTATTCACGCAAATCACGCAAGTGGCGGAGCACGATGAAGCCTTACTTCCTGGCGACCAAGGTGCAGGTGCCTCCGGAATCGCACGGCGTCCTGCGTAGACCCCGGCTTCTGAACGCGCTGGACCGGAGCATCGAGCACGCCAGACTGGTCCTGGTCTGCGCACCCGCGGGCTACGGGAAAACCACGCTTCTGGCACAGTGGGCACGCGCGACCTGGTTCCCCGCCGGCTGGTATGCGATTTCCCCCGACGACAATGACCCGGTGCGGTTTCTTCGGTATCTTGTGCGCGCCTGGGCCGAAGCGCAACCGGACGTTCAGGACAGTCCGGTCGACACGCTTCTCGGCTCGATCTCGCCTGACGTCGAGGAGGTTCTCGCTGCGCTGGTCAACACCGCGGCCGAGATTCAATCGCACGCGGCGATCGTTCTCGATGACTACCATCTGGTCTCCGAGCCCGCGATACATCAGTCCATCGAATTCCTTATCGAGCGGTTACCCGGGACCCTCCATCTGATCGCGGGCTGTCGGGCCGAGCCACCGTTGTCCCTGGCCCGGCTCAGGGCCCGGGGGCAGTTGCTGGAACTGCGGACGCATGATCTCGCGTTCCGGGATGATGAGTCAGACCGGTT
>SKKR01000124.1 GCA_007123655.1 Thermomicrobiaceae bacterium | reverse complement strand
CGGCAGAGGTCGCGGAGAGTAATCTCAGGCATCCAACCCATCCATCCGGAGCCGGGCGATCCATTGGACCAAACAGTGGTCGCTGGATTGGTCGGGCAGTGGACGGGTATGCCGGCATCCGAATGGATGTTTCACCGCCCCTGTGGAATCATTAGAATCAATTGGACGGATCCAATGGAGGGGTGCATGTACGTCGAGCTGGATCGGGAAAGCGATCTCCCGCTCTATTTGCAAATTAGCAACCAGATTCGACAGCGGATCAGCGCCGGCGACCTGCCGGCCGGTACCAAGCTGCCCCCGGAGCGCCGTATGGCCGCCATGCTCGGCGTTAACCGCACGACTATCGTCAGCGCCTACCGCGAGCTCGCAGCCGATGGACTGGTCGAAGGTCATGTTGGACGAGGCACGGTCGTCGCCGATCCCGATTCTGATGCAACTGGCGCTCATGGTACGTTCCAGATCCCCTGGAACCAGCTCTTCACCTCGACGACCGAGGTAATGAACGATCCGCTCTTGCGCGACACGACTATGATCTCGTCGCGCTCGGATGTCATCTCGCTGGCAACCGGCATTCCATCACCCGAACTCTACCCGATCGAACTGATCCGTAGCCTGCTGGACGAAGCATTGCACAGCGGTGGGCAGACGCTCCTGCAACACTGCCCGACCGAAGGGTACGGTCCGTTGCGCGCCGCACTCGGACGATGGATGGCAGTCGAAGAGCGCCCGATTGACCCGGCGAGTGTGCTCATCGTCGCCGGGTCCCAGCAGGGACTGTATCTGCTGGCGCGCACGTTGCTCGACCCGGGCGATCTGGTCGTGATCGAATCACCGACCTATCTCGGCGCGTTGCAGGTTTTCCGTGCGGCCGGTGCCCGGTTATTGCCGATCCCGATCGATGCTTCCGGAATGCGAGTCGGCCTCCTGGAAGATCTGATCGCCCGGCGACGCCCGAAGCTGATATACACCCTTCCAAGCTTCCAGAACCCGAGCGGTGGCACAATGAGCTTCGACCGCCGCCGCAGGCTGCTCGAGCTTGCCGAGCGGTTCCGGATACCGATTATCGAAGACGATCCCTACAGCGTGCTTCGCTACGAAGGCGTCCCGCTTCCGACGCTGCACGCGCTCGACCAGCGGGGAACCGTCATTTATCTGAGCACACTGTCAAAGATTCTATTTCCCGGATTCAGAATCGGCTGGATCGCCGGCCCGCAGCCCGTCATCAAGCGGCTGGCGTTGATGAAGCAGATCGTCGATCTGGACACCAATCCGCTGGCGCAATGGGCGGTCTGGGCATTGCTCGATCGAGGTCATCTTCTGGAGCACGTCGATGAGCTTCGGTCGATCTACCCCTACCGGCGGGATCTGATGCTCGACGCTTTGAACCGGCACTGCCAGGGGTTGCTCGACTGGAACCGGCCACTGGGAGGCTTTTACATCTGGGCACACCTGCGGGACGGGCTGCGAACCCGGGACCTGCTACCGGAGGCCGCGCGATTCGGCGTCTCGGTAGCGCCTGGCGAGAGCTTTCATCCGGACGGCGAGGGCGAATCGACGCTGCGGCTCAATTTCACCTTGCCGGCTCCGGAGGATATCGACGAAGCCGTGCGCCGGCTGGCGGCGGCGATCTCATCGCTGCGGGGCAGCCGTGGCGCCGACGACCGGCAGTTGCAGGAGACGGCAACGCCGATCGTCTGAACAATCATGGTTTCGAACCGGATGGGTGAGGTCCACCCGCCGGGATGAACATTTCAACTGGCTGGCGTGATGGGGGTTGTCCCCGTAGCCACGACAACCGCGAGGGGAATCAACCCCCGTGAGTACGCAAGGAAAGGACGCACTGATGGAGAAATCCACGTTCAAGACCAAAGCCGGACTGGCGCAGATGCTTAAAGGCGGCGTCATCATGGACGTCGTCACCGCAGATCAGGCCAAGATCGCTGAGGAAGCGGGCGCTTGTGCCGTCATGGCGCTGGAGCGCGTCCCGGCTGACATTCGCAGTCAGGGCGGTGTCGCCCGGATGAGCGACCCCGAGCTGATCATCCAGATCAAGGAAGCGGTCACGATTCCGGTGATGGCCAAGGCGCGAATCGGCCACTTCGTCGAGGCACAGATTCTGGAAGCGCTCGGCATTGATTATGTCGATGAGAGCGAAGTGCTAACGCCGGCCGATAACCATTTCCACATCGACAAAGAGCAGTTCAACATCCCGTTCGTCTGCGGTGCCCGTAATCTCGGCGAAGCGCTGCGACGTATCGGCGAGGGTGCGGCGATGATCCGCAGCAAGGGTGAAGCCGGCACCGGCAACATCGTGGAAGCCGTGCTCCACCTGCGCCAGATTACCGGCGAGATCAAGAAGCTGCAGGCCATGCCGAAGGAAGAGCTGATGAGCGCCGCCCGTGACCTCGGCGCGCCGTACAACCTGGTCCGCGAGGTTCACGAGACCGGCAAACTCCCGGTGGTGCTCTTCTGCGCCGGCGGCATCGCCACGCCGGCCGACGCCTCGCTCGTCATGCACCTCGGTGCCGAGGGTGTGTTTGTCGGCTCCGGTATCTTCAAGTCCGACGACCCGGCCCCGCGCGCCAAGGCGATTGTCGAAGCGACCACCAACTACCAGAATCCGGAGATTCTGGCCAAGGTCAGCCGAGGACTCGGCGACGCGATGCGCGGTCTGGAGATCGACCGCATCGAAGACAAGGAACTGATGGCCGCACGCGGCTGGTAGAAACAAACGTCCGGGGGACGCGTCACACGATGCGTCCCCTTCCCGATTTCCGACGACACACGACCCGGAGGCGACTGGTCTCCGGATACGAGGGAGGTCCATCCAATGCCGAAGATCGGCGTTCTGGCGCTGCAAGGTGCATTCATCGAACACGTCTACCGCCTACGGGAAGTCGGCGCCGATGCCGTCCAGGTCCGCCTGCCGCAGGATCTCGCGGATGTCGACGCCCTGATCATCCCTGGCGGGGAGAGCACGACAATCGGCCGCCTGATGGACTGG
>SKKR01000506.1 GCA_007123655.1 Thermomicrobiaceae bacterium | reverse complement strand
TTACACCCCGCTGCTGCGGGCGGCAATCATCAACCTGCATCGATGGGCGGCCGAAGGTGTCGAACCGCCGGACAGCTACTATCCCAGGCTTGCGGACGACACCGCAGCGACCGAGGAAGCCGTGATCGAGCGCTTCCCGGAATTGCCCGGACTCTATCGCCCCGATCCGCGCTACCTGCGAAAGTTGCCGCGAGTCGATCTGGGGCCCGACGCAGATCGCGGTATCGGCGTCTTTCCGGCGAGGCTCGGCGCGACGTTTTCGGCAATGGTCTGGGACGTAGATCCAGACGGCAACGAGAGCGCACCGGTCATGCTGCCAGACCTGCAGTATCCAGTTGCCACGTACACGCCGTGGAATCCCAGGCATCCAGAGACCGGGCACCCGGAGCAGATCATCCCGATGCGTGGGTCCATGTTCTTTTTCAGCCGGACCGCCGAAGAGCGAACGGATCTGAACGATCCGCGCCCGTCGCTGGAGGAACGCTACAGTAGCCGGGACGCCTATCTAGCCTGCATCCGGGAAGCCGCATCGGCGCTCTCCCGGCAACGCTACATTCTGACCGAAGACATTGAAGCCTGCCTCGACGATGCAGGGACGCGATACGATGAGGCGCTGAAGGACGGCCCGTTGTCCAGGTGAACGAGTCGCGGGATCGCGACACGGGGGAGATGAAATGCCAAAGGTGATCGTCGTCGGCGCCGGGATGATTGGCTCATCCGTCGCGTTTCGACTTGTTCAGTCCGGCGTTGAAGTCGTGGTGGTGGACCGGGCGGAACCGGCATCCGGCACGACAGGGAGCAGTTTCGCGTGGGTCAACGCGAATGAGAAGCTCCCGAGGAGCTACTTCGATCTCAATGTGGCGGGTATGCGGGAGCACGATCGCCTGGAAGGTGAACTCGGAGGCGCCCCCTGGTTACATCGCGTCGGGAACCTTACCTGGACCGGGGACCCTGTCCGCTATGACGAACTCTGCCGCCGGATGGAGCGCCTGCAGTCCTGGGGGTATAACGCCGCCTGGCTCGCCGCAGAAGATGTCAACCAGCGCCTGGAACCAGGCCTGACGTTCTCCGGCCCGAATATGCGCGTGGCCTGGTTTCCGGACGAATCCTGGCTGGATGGGCCCCTGTTCGCCAGATCGATGCTTGATCGCGCCGCCTATGCCGGTGGGACATTGCGGACCGGCCAGGCGGTTACCGGGCTGAACCGCACGGGAGCCGGTTATGTCGCGACGCTGGCGGATCGAACCCGGATCGAAGCGGATGCCGTCGTGAACGCGGCCGGACCGGACGCGGATCAGATCTCCGGGATGCTTGGTCGCCACCTGCCGCTCTCCCCGAGCCGGGGCCTGCTCGTCCGCGTTGCCGTTGAAGGACAGCCCCTGGGGCGGATCGTCCACGGGACCGACATCAATGTCCGGCCGGATGGCGCCGGCTTCCTCATGCTGCATCACGAATCGGCCGACCCGTTGCTCGGGGATCGGGACACGATTCCGCCAGACGATTCCCGATGTCGTGATCTGTGCAAGCGCGCAAGGCGCGTTCTGCCGGGAATCAGCGCCGCGAGGATAAGCGAGGCACGGATCGGCGTCCGTCCCTTTCCCCGTGACGGTGTCTCCTGCCTGGGAGAAGTCCCTGGCATACCGGGATTCTACGAAGCCGTGACACACAGCGCGGTCACCATGGGACCTCTCGTCGGACGGTTGATCGCGGACGAGATCGTGCTCGGGAATGTCGATCCCATGCTGACAGAGTTCCGACCGGGTCGATTCTAGGCCAGCCTTTGAAGGCGTTGTCCGGGCAGTCCGAGCCCATTGGTCTGCCCAAACCATCAGCATTGCCGGAAATCATGCCCAGCCCTGCGCCGTTGGTCCACCGGACCGACAGGGTGAGGGTGTCTCGAAAGTCGTTGATCAGGTAGCCGCGGGCGTCCCTGCCCGCGCGAAATTGCCCGATTGGTGATTTCGGGGCGAGGAGTTATCCGTTCGCGCAACGATGTCCAAGGATGTACGCGCACAGAGACGTGCGCGGCTACGAAGGCTGGATTATGAGACACCCTCGGGTCGTCGGCGCTTACGAGAGATAACGTCATGTCGGGTCCCACGACCCTGTGGGAACGCAACCGGTGTCCTTGTTGCGTCCTGCACCGTCCGTGGTGTGCCTTTGAGGCACGATGTCGCTCTGCGATTTCCCCAATTCGCCATATTCCGCGCATAAACACGTGTTCATTGTGCCCAGCAGGCAAATTTTGACAACCGTACAGTGCGTAGGTACACTACGTACGTACGGATTAGCGGCGGCCGCGGGCACCCCTGGCGGCCGGGGCAAGGAGTGACATTTACATGCTCGGGACTTCATCGCTGCGCCGCAAGGCGCTTACCGTTTTCGGCGCCGTCACACTGACGCTTGGCGCCGCCGGACCCGTCGCAGCCAGCGAGACCTACCTCATTTCCTCCGGGGATACGTTGTACAGCATTGCGAACCGGTTCGGGCTCAGCGTCGACGACCTGGTTCGTCTCAACGGGCTGCAGAATCCGAATCTGATCTATGCCGGACAGCAACTTACCCTGTCGACCGCTGGTCAGGCACAGCAGGCCCCGGGCGCTCCGTCCGGCCCCGGCGGGACCTACACCGTTCAGACCGGCGACACGCTCTGGTCGATCGCGTCCCGTCACGGGGTTTCGGTTGCGCAGCTTGTCGAGACCAACCGCGCGATTGTCGCAAACGAGAATCTGATCTATCCGGGACAGGTGCTTACGATTCCCGGAGGCGCCGGTGGCGCCGGAGCCGCGAACGAACCGGCGCAGCCGCAGGCGCCCGAAACACCGGCGAACCACGGCTCGATCGAGACGATCCTGCACGAGACTGCGATCGCCTACGGGCTGGATCCGGCGCTCGTTAAAGCGATCGCCTGGCAGGAGAGCGGCTGGAATCAGAACATGGTCAGCTCCTCCGGTGCACTGGGTGTCATGCAGGTCATGCCGGCCACCGGTGGCTGGGTCGCGACGGAACTCG
>SKKR01000392.1 GCA_007123655.1 Thermomicrobiaceae bacterium | reverse complement strand
TTCTCGCGTGAGGTCCCCGCCCGGCACCGGCACTCGGACCGTGTGCTCCTGACCTCGATAACGCATATCAGCCGCACGAACCGCGAAGACCTGGTCCGGAGAGAACCCCTCGTTACGATAGGCCATAATGCCGGCCTGTTCCATTTCGACCAGTGGGCCTGTCACCTGCTCCGGACCGATTGAGTCCGTCCGGGCGACCCAGGTCCTGATGAAATCGCGCCGCAAATCGGTCGTCAGCATCCCGAAAGCGCTGAAGTGACCCGGCGCGACGGGAACGACCACCCGGCCGATCTGCAGTTCCCGGGCGAGCCAGGCGCTGTGCACGGCTCCCCCGCCGCCCAGTGCGAACAGCGTGAAATCCCGCGGATCGTGACCGCGCTGGACGGAGATGATCTTCAACGCGTTCATCATGTTCGAGTTGCACACCCGGATGACCCCGAGCGCCGCCTGCTCCACCGTCATCCCGAACCGTTCCGCGAGCGGGCCAAACGCCTCGCGAGCCCGCTCGACGTCGAGCTGCATCGCACCGCCGAGGAAGTAGTCAGGATCGAACCGTCCTGCTACCAGGTTTGCGTCGGTTACTGTCGGCTCGGTCCCGCCGCGGTCGTAGGCGGCCGGACCCGGTTCCGCGCCGGCGCTGCGGGGGCCGACTCGCAACACGCCGGACTCGTCGACACTGGCGATCGATCCACCACCGGCGCCGATCTCGACGATGTCGACGACCGGGACCTTGACCGGGTACCCGGCCCAGACGGGGGTCCATTCCAGCTTGTAGTCGGTAGTGACGTTGACTTCTCCATCCGAGATCAACGATGTCTTGGCCGTGGTGCCACCGATATCCAGCGTGATGATATTGTCGATTCCGATCAGCTTGCCGATCCCGGCAGCGCCGATGACCCCGCCAACCGGGCCGGATTCGACCAGGTTGATCGGCGCCTGGCGAGCGGCGCTGAAGGTCGCGCTCCCACCATTGGACTGCATGATATGCAGGTTCGCGTTGACGCCACGCTGCTCCAGACTACCCTGGAGCACATCCAGATACTGCGCGCTCACTGGACCGACGTAGCTGTTCATGACAGCGGTATTGGTCCGTTCGAACTCCCGAAACTCACGGGTGATCCCGGACGAAATACTGATGAACGCGTCTGAAAGCTCGGATTGCAGTATCTCCAGCGCTCGCTCTTCATGTTCCGGGTTTGCGTAGGCATGCAGGAAACAGACTGCAACCGCGGTCACGCCCGCGTCGCGGAACTTCGTGGCCGCGTCTCGCACGTCCTCTTCGTTCAGTTCCTCCGTCACCTCTCCGGTGGACGTCATGCGTTGCCGGGCTTCCAGGCGGACCTTCCGCGGAACGAAGGGCGCCGGCTTCTGATAGAGCAGGTTGTAGATATCAGGGCGGTTGCCGCGGCCGATCTCCAGGACATCGCGCATTCCCTTGGTGGTCAGCAGTCCAACGCGAGCGCCCTTGCGTTCAGTGATCGTGTTGATGACCAGCGTCGTTCCGTGCACGAACTGCCGGATCTCGGTCGGAGCCACCTTTGCCGCTTCGACCGCTTCGAGGATACCCTGCTCCAGCGCGTCGGGTCTCGTGGATACCTTCGCCAGGCCGAGTTTCCCTGTTTCTTCATCCAGATAGACGAGGTCGGTGAACGTGCCACCGATATCCGTGGCCATGCGAAATCCCACCCGGAATGCCCCCTTGAATCAGAACCGCTCCGGCCGGAAGCGACGGCCTCCGGCCGGACGAAATGACCTAGTTCCCGCCGTTCGGATCGATGCCGTAAACCTCACGCGCTACGTTCGGGAGCATGACACCGGCGCGGACGTCGGCCAGCACTTTCTCTTTCGGTCGGTTCTTCGGGTCGCCCCAACCGCCACCACTGGCAGTCCGGATGCTGACCAGATCGCCCTTGTTCAATTTCACGCGGGCCGCTTTGGCGAACGTCGGCTCCACCGTGCCGTCCGCTCGGGTGATCTGCACGTAGTTGTTACCTCCGGGATGCCCGCCGTTCACGCCCCAGGGGCGTTCCTTGTTGCGCCCGAGCGTGATCGTGAACGTCCCGCCGTTCTCGTGCAGCATCTTGTACTCGCGTCGTACGCCGCGGCCGCCACGGAACTCGCCTTCGCCACCGGGATCTTCCGTGTTGAAGGCGTAGCGATAGACCTCGAGTCCGAACTTCTTTTCGGCGATTTCGACCGGCGGGTTGAATGTCTCGCCGTTGCCGACGCAGAACATCCCGCTCGGTCCGTCGCTGTCCGACCGGCCGCCCCATCCCCCGACGTTCGGTTCGACGACGATGGTGAAGTCGTCGGTATCCGGGTGGAAGGTGGTCGTGATTGCCGCGCCAACGGTGTTGTAGTGACCGGCCGGGAGCCGGTCCGGCATGTGTGGCGCGAGCGCTGCCCAGATCAGGTCAGTGATGTAGAGCAGGGACTCCCAGTACGCCGAGGTCGGTGCCGGGCGATCCGAGGTAAATACTGTCCCCGGCGGACAGACCACTCTGAGCGGCGCGAAGATCCCCTCGTTGACCGTGTAGTGCGGCTCACAGATCGCAAGCCAGAGACAGCGGGTGCCGATCGTAAGCCCGGTCCAGGACGTGTTGATCGGCCCCCTCGCCTGCGGTGCGGAGCCGGTGTAGTCGACCAGGAACTCGTCGTCTGTGATCGTGATCTTCACCTGAACGGGGATCGAGTCGCCACCCAAGCCGTCGTCATCGATGTTCATCGACGCGGTGTAGACACCCTTGGGCATGCGCTTCAGGGCATCCCTGGCGACCTGCTCGCCATGTGTAAACATTGCGCTGATCGCCTCCCGGACGGACCCGATACCGTAGCGCGTGCAAAGCTCCTGGATCCGGCGCCCGGCGAGCCGCAGCGATGCCGCCTGGGCGTGGAAGTCCCCGATCGTCATGTCCGGGGTGCGGACATTCGCCTTGATGAGATCCATGATCGCTTCGCTCGGGGTGTCGTTCTCGAATACCTTGATGCAGGGAAACTGGAGCCCTTCCTGGAAGA
>SKKR01000471.1 GCA_007123655.1 Thermomicrobiaceae bacterium | reverse complement strand
TCCCAGAGTTTGGGAAACATGCTGATCCGGGTGAAGCCGGGGATGGTGTTGATCTCGTTGAGCCAGACCCGCTCCGTCTCTCGCTCGAGGAAGAAATCGACTCTGGAGAGGCCGGCACAATCCAGCGTCTTGAAGGCATCAATCGCAATGCGCCGTACCTTCTCCGAGACGTCTTCGGAAACGGGCGCCGGGATGATAAGTTCCGAGCTGTCGTCAACGTATTTCGCCTCGTAGTCATAGAACTCGTGTCCCGGGATGATCTCGCCCACAATAGAGCTGATCGGGTCATCATTCCCCAGCACGCTCACTTCCAGTTCCCGGGCATCGATACCCGCCTCGACCAGCAGCCGGCGATCATAGTGGCTGGCTCCGTCCATCGCCTCGGGCAATTCATCTGCATCGTGCACCTTGAAAACTCCGACGCTCGAGCCCATGTTTGACGGTTTGACGAAGCACGGATACCCGATTTCACTGGCGACTCGTCTAGCCACGCTCGCCGGATCCCGCCGCCAGTCCCGGCGAAGCACGGACATCCAGGGCGCGATCGGGATCCCTGCCTGCATGAACAGCCGCTTGGCGGTGATCTTGTCCATCGCGGTCGCCGAACCAAGCACGGACGAACCGACGTACGGGATGCCGGCCAGTTCGAGCATCCCCTGCACGGTGCCATCTTCACCCATCGGCCCGTGCAATACGGGAAATACGACATCGAGGTCCTGCACCCAGGTGGTATCCGAGCGTTCCCGTAGCTCGTTCGGTTCGCCGCCCGTTGCGACGACACTGCTCGAGACGCTCTGTGCGGCCGTTTGGTCTCCGGCATACTCCGGAAGGGGAAGCCGCGAGGTTGCGGCAAGCTGGCGGAGCGGATCGCCCCCGGTTACCCAGCCGCCGTCCCGGGTTATTCCGATCGGCACCGGTTCGAACCGATCCCGGTCGATATTGTTTAGAATCGCGTGGCCAGACGTGATCGATACGTCATGTTCACTGGACCGGCCTCCGAATATGATGCCGACTCGAACGCGTCGCGAGGCCATGGCTACCTTCCCCCAACCTGTTCGATCTCGGGAACCAGGCGGATCTCGAACTGGCGATACACTTCGTCTTGAATCATCTGAATCATCTCCCGGACGTCCGCCGCGGTTGCCTTTCCAGTATTAACGAGAAAGTTCCCGTGCAGTTCGGAGATCTTAACGCCGCCGACCTGCCGGCCCTTCAGACCGGCCTGGTCGATCAAGTACCCGGCGTAGGTCCCCTCTGGATTTGTGAACACTGAACCCGCGCAGGCGCCTGTCGGCTGTGCCTGTTTGCGCCACTCGCTGAACTCCCGGGCCTGCCGCTCCAGTTCCGCCGGATCGCCCTTCGGGAGCACGAACGTCGCTCCGAGCACGACCACATCTCGCGGGCGCGGGGCGTACTTCAGCACGGTGTATCGGTAAGACGCCGCCAGCCGGGCCGCCGGCCAGCGTTCAAACGACCGATCCGGAAGTCTGAGCACATCCACTGAATCCAGGTGGTCGATCATCTCACCGCCGTGGGCGCCGGCGTTGTTGACGGTCGCGCCGCCCACAACACCCGGGAGGCCCGCGCACCAGACCAGCCCTACCCAACCGCGCTCTGCGGAGACGTGCCCGAGACGGGAGATCGGCATCTGCGCAGGTACCCAGACGCGCACCTGATGCATGTCATCCTCCACCTCGATCATCGCCTCCGCGGCTTTGCCTGAGGCGCGCACGGCCAGAACGAGGCCCGAAATGCCGGAATCGTCCACAAGCAGGTTACTGCCGCCCCCGATCGACGTCACCGGGAGGTCCATCTTCTCAACCCATTCGAGCGCCGCTTCAACCTGCGCCCGGTCAGTCACCCGAGCCATAAACTCCGCCGGGCCCCCGATCCGGAACGTCGTGAACAGGGACATATCCTGGTCGGGCTTGATCTTCACCTCACCGGTGCGGGACGCGAGTTGAATCGTCTCAGCCATGTGATCCCGTCCTGGTCTTGAGCCGGTCTATCAGTCTCGTGGCCGCCTGCCAGATATCGCCCGCACCGAGAAACAGAACCACATCGCCACTGCGGGCACTGTCGGCAACGGCGTCCGCCGCGTCGTGTGGTGTGCGGAACACGTCCGGTTTCCCGGACATGAGATTGGCGATGGATTCGGAGGAAACGCCGAGAGAATCCGTTTCCCGCGCAGGGTAAATATCGACCAGCGACGCGAAATCGGCCGCATCGAGCGCCTCCGCGAACTCTCGCAGTAGCTGTTTCGTGCGGCTGAACGTGTGTGGCTGGAACACGGCCCAGATCCGCGCACCTGGATATCGCTCCCGTGCCGCAAGAATCGTCGCGATGATTTCAGTCGGATGATGAGCGTAGTCATCCAGTATGTGGATACCATCGATCTCTGCGCGGAGATCGAATCGCCGACCAACCCCCGTGAACGAACTCAGCCCTTCACGAACCCGGGCGATGTCGGTTCCCGTCACCGCGCAGGCGGCGAGAACCATCGTTGCGTTGAGCCGGTTGTGAGCCCCCGGCACCGCAAGCGCCAGTTCGTGCGTCGTACCATCCGGGGCGTGTACTGTAGCCGGGAGCCGGTCATCGACGAGCCGCCATGTCGCCGGGTCCCCTCGTCCCGCGAACAGCACGTTTGCGTCCGATCCCTCCTGGCGAATCCACCGGGCGAGTCGGACGCAGCCTGAATCGTCTGGATTGAGAATGATCGTTCCGCCTGGACGAACCCTCGCAGCGAACTGCTGATAGGCGCGGTCGATCGTTTCAAGGTCAGGGAACAGGTCCGGATGATCATGCTCGATGTTGGTCACGATCGCTATATCGGGCGAGAGCGTGAGAAAGCTGTAGTCGTACTCGTCCGCCTCGACCACGAAGTGCCTGCCGCGACCGGGGCCAGCGTTCGCACCGAGCTGCGGTACCACGGCCCCGACGGCGAACGACGGATCTTCACCGGCGGCGTCAAGCGCGCAGGCGAGCATGCCCGCCGTCGTCGATTTCCCGTGGGAACCGG
>SKKR01000553.1 GCA_007123655.1 Thermomicrobiaceae bacterium | reverse complement strand
ATTAACATCAGTCAGCTCAGCGCCATGATGCTGCAGATGCAGCTCAAGGGGCTGGTCCGGGACGCCGGCGGACAGCACTACGCCCGGGAGTGATCCGACCGGGCAGGGACCGATGAATACGGAGTGCGATGAATGCGCATGTTTGCGGTAATCCCCGCGGGTGGCAGCGGAACCCGGCTCTGGCCGGCCAGCAGATCGGCCCGCCCGAAGTTTCTGCTCCCGTTCCCCGGGCCCCGCTCGATGCTGCAGAGCACGGTGGACCGGCTCGAGGGCATGGTCGATCCGTCTGATACGTTTATCCTCACGGGCCAGCAACATGCGGTGTCCGTCGGCCGGCAGCTTCCGGACGTGCCGGAGGACAACATTGTCGTTGAGCCGGAGGCCAGGGGGAGCGGCCCGGCGATCGGGTTCGGGGCAATGCTGATCGCAATGCGGGATCCGGAAGCAATCATGGGCTCTTTCGCCGCGGACCACTTCATCGCGGACGCGGACACCTTTCGGCGGGCCGTGACCGCCGCGGCGGACGTCGCAACGCGGGGTTATCTCGTCACGATCGGGATTCAGCCGAGCCGGCCAGAGACCGGATACGGCTATATTCGCCTCGGTGACACTATCGACAACCATAACGGTCTGCGCTCGTTCGTTGTTGAGGAGTTCAAGGAGAAGCCGGATTTGGAGACCGCGACCGCGTATGTCGAAAGCGGCCGGTATCTCTGGAACGCCAGTATCTTCGTCTGGCGGGCGAAAGCACTGATTGAATCCATGCGGGAACTGATTCCGGATGTGTTCGAGATTCTGAAGGAAATCGCCGACGCATGGGATACGGAGCGACGCGACCGGGTCATGCAGGAGCGCTGGCCGGCCCTGCGAGATGTGACGATCGACCATGGAATCATGGAGCACGCGCGTAATGTGGCGGTAGTGCCCGCCGATTGCGGTTGGACTGATCTCGGGGACTGGAACAGCCTTGGCGAGGTCCTTGCAGAGCAGGATCAGGACAATCTGGCCATCCGCGCTGAACACATCGCGGAGGATACTCGGTCAACACTGGTGTTCGGGAACAACCGGTTTGTGGCAACGTTGGGAGTAGAGAACCTGGTAATCGTTGACACCGATGATGTCATCCTTGTGTGTGACCGCTCTCGAGCCCAGGACGTACGGCGGATTGTTCAACGTTTGCAGCGTGATGGCAGAGACGGGCTGACCTGAATTTGACGTTGTCATAACGCAAATAGCATGGAATTCGATCAGGCGAGGGGCGATCCGGAATCCGGCCGCCCTCGTATCCTGTAAGGGTAGTTGCGAACAGACTATGGCAGAGACAACCAAGAAAAAGAAGAAGACAACCACGACCAAGAAGAAGTCGACCAACGGCAGGAAAAGCCCGAGCAAGTCGCTGGTGATCGTCGAGTCACCGGCAAAAGCCCGGACGATCGAGCGATATCTTGGCAAGAAGTACACGGTCAAGGCGTCGATGGGGCACGTGCGTGACCTGCCGAAAAGCAAGATGGGTGTTGATGTCGAGCACGACTTCGCGCCGCAGTATCTGGTCCCCCGGGACAAGAACAAGGTGGTCAAGGAGCTTCGCGAGAGCGTGAAGAACTCCAAGGAAGTCCTGCTTGCGACAGACCCTGACCGTGAAGGAGAGGCGATCGCCTGGCATCTCATCGAAGCCGCGCAGGCGGGCGAGAAGCCAGTGCACCGGATCGTGTTTCACGAGATCACGTCCAACGCGGTTCAGGAAGCGATCGAGAATCCTCGCGACATCGACATGCGGCTCGTGGAAGCGCAGCAGGCGCGACGTGTCCTGGATCGGCTGGTGGGCTACGAGATCAGCCCGCTCCTCTGGAAGAAGGTCAAGCGTGGCCTGTCTGCCGGGCGGGTGCAGTCCGTTGCGCTCCGGATGATAGTGGAACGCGAGCGGGAGATCCAGAACTTCGAGCCGGAAGAGTACTGGTCGCTGGATGCGGAGTTGCTGCAGCAGACGAGCGGCAACGGCAAGGACGAACCGAAGCCGTTCACTGCGTCGCTTCATCGTGTCAGCGACAAGAAACCGAAACTATCCGACGAAGATTCGACGATGCGCATCGTTCACGACCTCGACGGCGCCGAGTATTCGGTGACGGAGGTGCGGGTCAAGGAAACCCAGCGGCGCCCATCGCCCCCGTTTACGACTAGCACGCTTCAGCAGGAAGCATCGCGCAAGCTGTCGTTCGGCGTTCGTCGCACGATGCAGGTGGCGCAGGATCTGTACGAAGGTGTTGATCTCGGATCAGAGGGCACGAACGGACTCATCACGTATATGCGCACGGATTCGACCAACGTCTCGTCCGCGGCGCAGCAGCGTGCTCGCGAGGTGATCGAGCATCGGTTCGGCAAGGATTATGTTCCGGAGAAGCCGCCGGTGTACACGCGGCGGTCCAAAGGCGCCCAGGAAGCGCACGAGGCGATCCGTCCCACTGATCCCGCACGAGCACCGGAGGACGTGCGTCCGTACCTTTCTCAGCCGCAGTATCGGCTCTACCGGCTCATCTGGCAGCGATTCATCGCCAGCCAGACCCGGAATGCGGTTTTCGACAGCACGTCGGTTGACATTCACGCCGGCAAACCTGGCGGCGAGAAACCGTATCTCTTCCGGGCCACCGGATCCGTGATCAAGTTTCCCGGCTTCGTGCAGATCTACCGCGAGGGGCGGGATGACGATACGGTCGATGACATGGATCGGGATGCGCTGCCGCAACTGACGGAGGGCGAGTTGCTTGCGCTGCAGCAATTGCTGCCGGAGCAGCACTTCACCCAGCCGCCACCGCGATTCAGTGAGGCGACGCTCGTCAAGTCACTGGAAGAGAAAGGCATCGGACGACCGAGCACCTATGCGCCGACCATCGCGACGCTGCAGGCCAGGTACTATATCGTCACCGAGGAGCGAAAGCTTCTCCCCACCGAGCTGGGCGAAGTCGTCAACGATCTGCTGGTCAAGCACTTTCCGAACATCGTCGATGAGGAGTTCACGTCGACGAT
>SKKR01000089.1 GCA_007123655.1 Thermomicrobiaceae bacterium | reverse complement strand
GAGCACGTTGCTGACCGGGACTGAGGGACACCGATTCCACGCGATGTACGTGCTTGCTGTTACCAGCGGCCTGCGCATGGGAGAACTGCTCGGCTTGCGATGGTCAGACATCGAGCTACAGAATCGCCGCCTGTTAGTCCGGCGTAGCTTGCAGAAGACAAGAGAGACGGATTCACATTCGTTGAACCGAAGACGGCCAAGTCTCGCCGCACTGTGATGCTTACAGAGCGTGCTCTGAGTGCCCTCAAAACGCACCGGCAACGCCAGATCGAAGACCGGCTCGCATTAGGTCCAGCATGGGACGATCAAGACCTGGTGTTTACCAGTGAGATCGGCGGCCCGATGGACCCCGGCAACGCGGCAGCGATGTTCAAGAAATCGTTGCGCCAGCTGGAACTGCCAGACATCCGGTTTCACGATCTGCGCCACACCTGCGCGAGCCTATTGCTCAGCGCCGGCACGCATCCGAAGATCGTTTCAGAGATGCTCGGGCATTCGACGATCGTGCTGACACTGGACACCTATTCCCACGTCATACCCGTGATGCACTCGGAAGCCGCCGAGACGATGGAACGGATACTCGGATGAAACCGCGTTGCTACCTGCGTTGCTACCTGAGCACTTTCGACACACGAACTCCGGCACCTTTGACAGTGCCGGCGACCGGTCGAGAATCTGTGTTATGCCCGTCATTGCAGGGTAAATATAGTGGCGAGGGCGCATGGGAGTCGAACCCACCTGAGAGGCTCGTCACCCCTCACATCAGTTTTGAAGACTGTGCGGGCCACCGGGCCCGATCCGCCCCCGTGCGGTCGTTCAACTCGCGATTATATCAACAGCTAGTGACCTCGTCGTCCGTATGCGGACTCAAGAAGCGTATCAATATCCAGATTGGTAAACAGATACGTCGTTGGAATCACATGATACCCGCCCAGATCCTCACCGATCACATACCCTTTGATGAGAAACCCCTCCGGCGTCTCCACTATGGAGATCTGCGTGAAGTCGTTCCCATCCAGGTAGTGACCCAGCGCCCGGAACGCGTCTTCATAACGCACCCGCCGCTGTCCGGTGTGATCGAGCATCCGCGGACTCCTTCACCATCAACGCGACCGTCACGATTGGTAACGGTACGTCTTCCGCCGAGCACATCGTTACACAAGGGGATCGAAATTCGCAACACCCGCGATGCCGGCAGTTTCGGGCGATTCCGATGCTATTCCCGCGCTAACGCACCTCGTGAAACTCATGAAATCCGGGATGATGGTCGTCGGGATCGATGACGACGTCCACGACCGCCGGAACGCCGCTCTGATTCGCGTTCCGGGCGCGTTCCAGGGCTCCGGCCAGATCCCGAGCCCGCTCCACTCGCTCCGCGTGGCACCCTGCCCCGGTCGCAACCGCCACGAAATCGAAATGCGTGTGGAAACGCGTGGCGATTTCCCGACCGCCGAGCGCGGTACGTTGTGTCCAGTTCGGCCAGCCAAGCGCCGCGTCGTTGAAAACGATCCAGGTCACCGGCGCACGCTCGTCGACCGCTGTCGGAAGTTCGTGCATGCCCATCTGGAAGGCTCCGTCTCCTGTCGTACATACCACTTGCCGATCAGGCGCGGCCAGCTTTGCGCCGATAGCCCCGCAGACGCCGAGACCCATCGCGGTTTGTTCCGCCGGAGGAACAAGTCCGTCCCTGTCCAGGATCTGGTGGAAGGGCCAGTAGTACGCCCAGAGGTCAGCGGCGCCGTTCTCGAGAACGGTAATCGTGTTGCGATCGAACACTTGATTGATTGAACGGACGACCCGACTTGGTTTCACTGGGCCGTCCAGATCATCGTCGTCGTTGTATCGGGCCATCCGCTCAAGCGCCGCGCTCCGCTCGGCGGCGAGTTGGTCCATACGGCGCTCCACGCCACCGGGTTGTTCGTTGCGAACGACCGCAAGGAGATGCGACAGGGCCAGGCGCGCGTCGCTCTGTATCGCAAGGTCAGGCACCCAGTTCCGGCCGATCTCGAACGGGTCGATGTCAATTTGCACCAACCGGGCGCCCTCCGGGAAATAGGAGAACGACGCGGACTGGAACTCCTCCATGCGAGAGCCCAGCGTGATCAGTAGATCAGCGCTCTGATACACATGCTTTGGAAACTCTGTGCGATAGAGACCGACCGATCCGCAGAATAGCGGATGATCCTCCGGCATGATTCCCCGGCCTGCGGGTGTCGCCAGAACCGGAAGTCCGTAACGTTCCGACACCTTCTGCACTTCCTCGAACGCGCGAGAAAGGATCGCACCGCCGCCGCAGACCATTACCGGGCGTTCAGCGCTTGTAATCATCTGGTCCAGAGCCGCGACTCGTTCGATTTCGGGCCCGGGCCGAAGGTGGGGCTCTGCCGGTACGTATTCCGGCATGTCCACCTCCTGAAGGGCGATATCTGCCGGGATCTCGACGTAGACGGGTCCCGGTTTTCCGGACGTGGCAATCTGAATGGCACGCCTGATTGTCCATCCGGTTCGTTCCGGACGTTCGACGGTCACCGCCCACTTGGTGATCGGGCGCATCATGCCCAGATGGTCCGTCTCCTGAAAGGCTCCCATTCCCTCTGTCTGCGTGCTCGCTCGGACTGAAAGGGCAAGGACCGGAGTACACCCGGAATACGCCTCGAGGATGCCCGGGACCAGGTTCGCTACGCCCGGTCCGGGGCAGCCGTAGCAGACACCGACACGACCGGTTACACGCGCGTAGGCCATGGCCATGAACGCGCCGGACGTTTCGTGCCGAACGAGGACCGCGCGAACCGAGTCAGAGTCATACAGTTGGTCATAGAAGTGCTTCGCGTTTCCCGGTAGCCCGAAGACGAACGGGACATGTTCTGTCTCAAGCGCGTGCACGACTTCCTGCCACGGATTTCGTCTCACGTGCAGTTCCCTTCCCTGCCTGCCGGCCAGTCACTTTAGTCGCATGCCGGTACATCCTGATCACGTTCTGCTCCCTGCCTTGTAGCCTCCACCGCGCGAGGAGTCAAGGGTTGGGGTCAACCCAGT
>SKKR01000408.1 GCA_007123655.1 Thermomicrobiaceae bacterium | reverse complement strand
GGTCCGTGACGATGCTCCAATTGCTTGACGCTGCTCGGATTCTCTGGGAATGTAGCCGGCACGGGACCTTGTGACATATGCAGAAATGAGCAGGAACGCGCGGTTGGGAGCGGTGATGCAGGGACGTGTGCGCCAGGTCGGGTTGGGTCTCTGTCTATTCGTGCTGATGCTTGGAAGCTCCGGGACTGGAGCGGTGCCCGGCATTCTCCCTGAATTCATCAGCACCTGGCAGCGAACGGACCGGCCGGTTGCTGATGGACAGGCGAACCGGACCTGGATGTGGGGCCCGGGACCCCTCTCCGGTCCGATGTCAGAGCCGTATCTCGATGCTCCCGGCGGCGAGCGCATGGTTCAGTACTTCGACAAATCACGGATGGAAATCACTGATCCGGATGCAGACCCTGGAGGGACCTGGTACGTCACCAACGGGCTGCTCGCTCGTGAACTGATCACCGGTGAGATGCAGATCGGTGACGATGCGTTCGAGCAGCGATCACCTGCGGAGGTGCACATCGCGGGTGACGCCCACCCGGAAAGTCCGACCTACGCCACGTTTGCCGTGCTGCTGGACGCACCTGCGCTGGCTGTGGGCTCCCCCATCACGCAGGCGATCGATCGAGATGGCACTGTGGGCGAGATTCGCGAGGACTCGGATGTCGTGGCCGAACATTATGTCCAGGAAACTGACCATACCATTGCCTCGGTCTTCTGGGAGTTCATGCAGTCGCACGGCCCGGTTGCCATTGATGGCTCGGTCGAGGTTGATCAACTCTTTGAAAGCCCGTTCTTCGCGGTGGGCTTTCCGATAACCGAGGCGTACTGGATGCATGTCCCGGTCGGTGGCGAGTGGAAGGACGTGCTGACCCAGTGTTTCGAGCGGCGCTGCCTGACGTATACCCCTGGCAACCCGGAAGGCTGGCAGGTTGAAGCCGGGAACATCGGACAACATTACTACACCTGGCGCTACGGCGAGGGTGCGCCAGGCGCCGATGACAGCGGGGATCCACTCGCGCCGCCGGACGATGAGGATCTTGGACCTCCGATTCCCGGAGCGTGCGAAGCGGATGGGCAGGCCGTTTTGAGCGAAGTCATCGACAGTCTGGGCAATGCGAACTCGAATTCCTGGGCGAAGGGCACCGGCGGCGACTGGCCCGCCGGGCGGGACGACTCCCCAACGCTGATCGTTGGGCAGGAGATCGAGCTTGTCGCAAGCGCAGAAGGAGATTGTGAGCCGCTCGAATATAGATTTCAGCGGCACCAGCCGGAAGGGGGTGCGGACGTCATCCGGGGATGGTCGGAGAATCCGTCGTTCAGCTACACGGTTCAGCCTGCCGATGTTGGCGAGCACCTGGTGTTGGTTGTCGACGTGCGGAATCAGGATCCGCGTACCCACTTCCATGGGCGGGATGACTACACCTATCTGACGTATCGGGTGGAATAAGTTAGTGAAGTGTGGGTCTGTAGCCGCGATGCTCTAAAGAGCGGCTCAGGTGTGCGGAAGATTTTCGCCTGTGGTGCCCTTGTGCCCGAGATGACGATCCCTCCCGCACACCCGTCCAACTGGTTTAAGATTTGAGTGGAGAAAGAGTTACGTGCTGACGTCTCGGCAGCCGGCACGCCTGGACTGGATCGACCATGAGCAGACAGAAGTCCGGCGGCATGAGACATTCCAAGTGGCTGATGATCGGGGCGCTCGTCGCCGCCGTGCTTATGGGTGTCGGCCGGCTCGGATCAGGGCTGATTGATCAGGCGGGATCCGGATCGGTACCGGAGCCTGACTGTGCCGCCGCGATCTCGTGGGATCAGGCCGCACAGCACGAGGGTGGCGAGGAAACGATCCGGGGCCCGGTGGTCGGTGCGGTTCACGCGGAAAGAACGAGCGGCCAGCCGACGTTCCTCAACCTTGGACGTGACCATCCTGATCCGGACCGGTTCACCGTCGTCATCTGGAATGACGTCCGTGCCCAGTTCGATCAGCCACCGGAAATGCTGTTCGAAAACCGCGAGATTTGCGTTGCGGGCGAGATCCAGATGCACGAGGGCTCGCCACAAATCGAACTCGACGGTCCCGGGGCGATCCAGTTCGCAGACTGACCGTGCGATCACTCCTGTGTGTTGTCTCGCTCGACCCGGTCCAGCTGATCGCTGATCTTCCCGAGCGTGTCGATAATCTCGCCCCAGGTTTCGGCTCGCTGCGCCGCGCCGCGTGGATCCGTGCTGACCACCGGGAAGTTCTCCAGATCATCGAGCGCCTGTTGAGCGTAGGACAGCGTGAGCTGTCTCGTTCGGGCGCGGAGGCTGTCGATCTGCTGATGGCTACTCCCGTAAGACATGGAACCGACCTCGTTTTCATCACTGGCTCGCTGTTTTCCGCTCGTTGATCGATGTAACCACGGTTCCCTTCCGGACACAAACGTGGGGCGCATTGCCCCGCCGGTGATCCCTACCCCAACGGGTGGGACGCCGGGGGATGTGACTACCTGCGCGGGTATTTTTCAGTCCTCGGGCCAGGCATAGACTCGGTCCAGTCACGGTGCCAGCGCGGCACGACCGTATCCCATGAATCTGGAGAGCGCCGATGCTAAGGAACGACGCGACGTCTGTGGACCTCGACACCCAGCTACGTGAACAACTGATCCGTGATCTGGTCGAGCAGTATCCCGAAGCACTGGGCGTGCTCAACCAGTATGACATCGATACCTGCTGTGGGGGCGGGCTGACGATTCCCGCAGCCGCAACCGCGCACGGGCATGACCCGGAGGCGGTCGTGGCGCATGTTCGCCGGGCGTTGAGTGGGGTGGGGAGCTAGCTGTGGGTCCCCGGCTGGTACCGTTCGTGATCGTCTCGGCGATTATGGGATTCGTCGGTGCTTCAGCCGGGACCGCCCTTTCTCCGGAGTTTCCGAGACTCTGGAACGCGTCCGTCGGGCTCGTGATCCTTGGGGGGATCACGCCGCTCATCTACGCCGTCAACGCGCGCATCGTTCCGGTCTTCAGCCGACGCGACTGGCAGCGCCCCGAGCTTATGACAGCCGCCATGCTG